>CANFLP010000009.1 GCA_947447835.1 Bacteroidota bacterium | reverse complement strand
GCAAGGCCTTCATATGGCAGCAGTACTTCCATTTGGCAAACAAATTTTAGGAGGAAATTTCCAATACAAGGAAACCGATCTTACAACAAAATTATTCGGTTTAGACTTCCCAAATCCAGTTGGCCTAGGTGCAGGATTTGATAAAAATGCTGAGCATTTAGATGTATTGGAATTATTAGGTTTTGGGTTTGTAGAAATTGGCACTGTTACACCTAAAGCACAAGCTGGAAATCCTACTCCAAGATTGTTTAGACTTCCAAGTCAAAAAGCATTGATTAATAGAATGGGGTTTAATAATGATGGAGTTGATGTGATTGCAAAAAGATTAACAACAAGAAAAGAAAAAACAAATTCATCTTTAATTATTGGCGGCAATATTGGAAAAAATAAAGTGACTGAAAACAGTGACGCCTGGAAAGATTATTGCACCAATTTTATTGGTCTTGAAGAGGTAGTAGATTATTTTGTCGTGAATGTTAGTTCACCTAATACACCAGGACTTCGCGAATTACAAGAAAAAGAATCGCTGAGGAAAATATTTAGTGAGTTGCAGAATGTAAACAAAAACAATAAGCCCATTTTATTAAAAATTGCACCAGACTTAGAAACCTCGGCACTTGATGATATCATATCACTTACACAGGAAATAAAAATAGATGGTCTTGTATCAAGCAATACTACATTAGATCGTAGTTTATTGAATGCTTCAAATTTGGAAAAAGCAACAGCTATTGGGGCAGGTGGATTAAGTGGTCAGCCATTATTAGAAAAATCTAATCAGGTATTACAATATTTACATAAAGGCATCGGCAATCGTCTACCTATTATTGCAAGTGGAGGGATTTTTAAAGGCGAAGATGCACAAGCAAAAATAGATGCAGGCGCAAGCATGGTTCAAATATGGACTGGCTTTATTTACGAAGGACCTGCTATTGTAAAAAACATTTGTAAGCATTTATCTAGCCAATTGTAATTACAAATTATTAAATACATTTCATGTTATCAATTCATTCTTTTTGTTTTAATGCATTTCAAGAAAATACCTATGTTTTATACAATGAGCAAAAAGAAGCCATCATTGTAGACCCTGGTTGCTATTTAAGAAATGAACAAGAAGCATTAGTTTCATTTATCAACTCAAATGAACTTACTCCCAAATTATTACTCAATACACATTGTCATTTGGATCACGTATTTGGAAATAGTTTTGTGAGTGAGCTATATGGACTAACAGCTCACTTTCACAAGAATGAACAAGCCGTAATTGATCGCCTTCCTGAAGGTGGTGCAAGATGGGGTGTTCCATGTGAACCCTATAAAGGACCAGTTCAATATATTGATCAAGATGATATTATTCAATTTGGCAATGACCAATTCAAAGTGCTTTTAACACCTGGACATTCTCCTGGTAGTGTTTGTTTTTACAACCAACAACAAGATTTTATAATTGGCGGAGATTTAATTTTTAAAGATGGTGTAGGCCGAACCGACTTGCCTGGAAGTAATCCCTTAGATTTAATAAAAAGTATAAGTACTCAAATGCTACCCCTACCAGACACCATGACAATTTATTCGGGACATGGACCCGCAACTACTTGGGGTAGAGAAAAAAAGGCCAATCCTTATATTTTACATATTCTAAAGGAGGCTTAGTATTTGTTAGTTTAGTTAACAATTTGATAACCTTGCCACCATGTTAGGTTATGCGTATTAAGACTTACTTTTGGCTATACATTAGTTATGGAAACAAATCCGATTAAAATATTAATTGCAGACGACGAACCTGATATCATTGAGATTATTAGTTATCATTTATTAAAAGCAGGTTTTGAAGTTTTCACAGCTAAGGACGGAAGTGAAGCTATTGAAAAAGCACAACAACATACTCCAGATTGTATCATTCTAGATATCATGATGCCTAAGCGTAATGGTTTTGAGGTTTGCGAGTATTTAAGAAGCAATAAGCAATTCGACAAAACATTAATTGTTTTACTAACTGCTTTAAACGACGAAGCATCGCATATTAAAGGATTAGAACTAGGAGGTGACGATTTTGTAAATAAACCTATTAGTCCAAAAGTATTACTAAGCAGAATTACAGCTTTATTCAGAAGAATTCAACCTAATGCAAATGACAATAAAGTTATTCAGGTTAGAGATTTAACAATTGACCCTTCTCAATATAAAACCATATTAAATGGTGTAATACATGTGTTAGCAAAGAAAGAATTTGAACTTCTTTTCTTACTAGCCGCACAGCCAGGTCGCGTATTTTTAAGAAATGAGATTCTTTCTCAGGTTTGGGGAAATGATGTTATTGTGGGCGATCGTACCATTGATGTCCACGTTCGAAAAATTAGAGTAAAACTAGGTATTGAATGTATCACAACCGTTAAAGGAGTTGGATACAAATTTGATTATTAGACAATACTTTATTAGCTATAAAAAGCTAACTTCGTAATTAGCATTCAGGCCCTTACTAAGTATATGTTTAAAGAAAAAAATTTATCTCCAAAACAATTAGCTGCATTAACTGCATTACTGCTTTCTAGCATCATTGGAATTAGTGTTTTTGTATTAATTACCGATTGGAAAATATTACTAGCCTATTTCATTACCTGCTTTGTTGTCATCTACTTTTTGGTATATAGGATTTTAGAATACTTTATCTATCGAAAAATCAAACTCATTTATAAGCTTATTTCATCCACTAAGGCAAGTAAAAGAGAAGAAGCTTATCAAAAATATATTCTTCCTCAAAAAGGGATGGACGATGTCAGAGAAGACGTAGAACAATGGGCAGCACAACAAACGGAACAAATACAGCAACTACAATCTAACGAAGCATTTAGAAAAGAATTTTTACAAAATCTTTCTCACGAAATAAAGACACCCATTTTTGCGATTCAAGGTTATTTAGAATTGATTGCTGATGGAGCTATGGAAGACCCTGCCATTGGTAACAAATTTATTAATCAAGCACAGGCTAATGTTCAACGCCTAGTTGGTTTACTTAGCGATGTAGATGTTATCACCAATTTAGAGATTAATAAAGAGCCGATTCTTAAAACTTCATTTATTATTCAAGACCTTATTAATGAAGTAGTACATAATTTAAGTGTTAAGTGGCTAAAGAAGAATATTCAGTTTCATTATAAAAAAGGAAGTGAAAACCCAATACATGTTTTTGCAGATAAAAATAAAATATATCAAGTCTTAGTTAATATTATTTCCAACGCTGCTAAATATGGCAAGGTAGATGGTCAGATTATTGCCAGTATTTATAAGATGGAAGACCATAAAATACTAATTGAAATTAGCGATGATGGCATAGGTGTTGCAGAAGAACACTTGCCAAGACTATTTGAACGTTTTTACAGAACAGATGATGCAAGAAGCAGGGATATTGGCGGTACCGGTCTTGGTCTGGCCATTTGTAAGCATATAATGGAAGCCCACAACGAAACAATGCATATTCGTAGCAAACAAAATGTAGGCACCACCGTAGGTTTTACACTGGCTTCTAAAGCTTAATGCCAGATATATTAATGTTTTTCGTTTCTTTGTATTCTAAATTTTCATAATGCAAACTATCTTAGTAACTGGAGGCTGTGGTTTTATTGGAGCACATACCATTGTCGATTTAATTGAACATGGATTTGAGGTGATTTCGGCGGATAATTTATCAAGAGCTTCTGATAAATCATTGTTAGGTATTGAAAAAATCACTGGAAAGAAAATCAAGAACTATAAGGTAGATTTAATAGACAAAGCTGCCACTGAAAATATCTTCATTGAAAACCCAAGTATTGTTGGCATTATACATTTTGCAGCATATAAGGCAGTTGGAGAATCCGTAGAAAAGCCATTAGATTATTACGAAAACAATTTATGTTCTTTAATTAACTTATTGCAAATGGCAGTTAAATACAATGCAAAGCATTTTATTTTTTCTTCCTCTTGTACTGTTTATGGAAACCCTGATAACATTCCTGTAACTGAAGAAACTCCATTACAAACTGCCGCTTCTCCTTATGGCGCTACCAAGCAAATGGGCGAAACCATTGTAAGAGATACCGCCTTCACTTATCCATTGTCTACTATTTTATTAAGATACTTTAATCCAGTGGGCGCACATCCTAGCACAGCTATTGGCGAACTTCCAATTGGACGTCCTCAAAATTTAGTGCCTGCTATTACACAAACTGCAATTGGTAAATTGCCGACCATGCAGGTACACGGCGCCGATTATGATACACGTGACGGTAGTTGTATAAGAGACTATATTCATGTTTGTGATATTGCACATGCACATACATTAGCATTACAATATTCTATTAAAAATGACGCAAGTAAATCTTGTGAGGTATTTAATTTAGGAACAGGCAATGGCATTACAGTATTAGAAGCCATTAAAGCTTTTGAAAAAGTAAGTGGTGTTCAATTGAATTACGAAATTGGACCAAGAAGAGCTGGTGATATTGTTGCGATTTATGCTAACAATGACAAAGCTGTGCATACACTTGGCTGGAAATGTAAATATGGCTTAGACGAAATGATGCTTACGGCTTGGCAATGGGAACAGAGCTTAGCGAAATAATAAAATTAATTCTGTACCAACATTTTTTCTGCGTTCTCTGCCATTTGTAATGCTTCGATAAATTCATCTATCTCGCCATTTACCACTGCATCCAAATTATATGAAGTCACATTCACGCGGTGGTCTGTAACACGCCCCTGTGGCCAGTTGTAGGTTCTAATTTTAGCACTACGGTCTCCAGTACTTACCAAAGTTTTACGATGTCTAGAAATTTCATCTTCTTGCTTACGAACTTGTTCTTCAAATAATTTTGTACGCATCATACCCATTGCCTTCTCACGGTTGCCCAACTGAGAACGCTCTGTTTGACAAATAATCACCGTGCCCGTAGGAATATGCGTTAACATTACTTTTGTCTCTACCTTATTTACGTTTTGTCCACCCGCACCACCACTTCGAGAAGTTTCCATTTTCACATCCGCAGGATTCAAAACAAAATCCAATTCTTCGGCTTCAGGCATTACTGCCACTGTTGCTGCCGAGGTATGCACACGACCTTGCGTTTCGGTGCTTGGTACACGTTGTACACGGTGTACACCACTTTCAAATTTCATGGTGCCATATACATCTTCACCCGTAACTTCTAAAATAACTTCCTTATATCCACCAACAGAACCTTCACTCTCACTAGCAATAGCAACTTTCCAACCTTTCTTTTGACAATATCTTGTGTACATGCCCAACAAATCACCTACAAATAAACTTGCCTCATCGCCACCTGTTCCTGCTCTCAATTCAATAATGGCATTTTTATCATCCTGAGGATCTTTTGGAATCAATAATTTAGTCAACTCTTTTTCCAAGGTTTCCTTTTCTTCATCTAAGGCAGGCATTTCCATTTTAGCCAATTCACGCATATCCGCGTCATCTCCATTTAAAGATTCTTTTGCAAATTTATGCTCTGCTAAAACTTTGACATAGCGCTCGTAAGGAATCACAATTTTCTCCAAGGAGCGGTACTCCTTACTCATTTTACCAAACTCGGTTTGGTTATTGATGATATCCGGATTGGTCAAAGCCACCCCTACTTGGTCAAATCTGGCTTTTATCGCTTCTAATTTATCTAACATAGTCGTTTTTCTGTGCGCAAAAATAGCTATTTTAGTTGTCAATTAAAACATTCACATCTCATGAAATACTTAGTACCCCTTTTTCTTGCCTTATCCATTGGTGCTCAAGGCCAAGCAATCCATTTCAAGTCAGTATTAGTGGACACCCATAACGATGCTGTGACTGCCTGTATTGAGAAAAAAGTGAGTTTGGATCAGGATTTAACGGGAATTAACCATTCCGATTTAAAACGTTTTAAAGAAGGCGGGGTAGATTATCAATTGTTTTCCATTTGGTGTGATGGTGAGAAAGTCAATCCTTATGCTTGGGCTATGAGAGAAATGGACACTATTGATGCTGTTGCTGCTAGAAATCCAGACAAGATGGTGGTTGCCAAAACCTGGAAGCAAATTCAAGATGCTATTAAACAGGGTAAATTTATAGCACAATATGGCGTAGAAGGTGGTCATATGATTGAAGATGATATCAATAAGCTAGACACATTTTATAAAAGAGGTGTTAGATACATGACGCTAACTTGGAATAATTCACCAAGCTGGGCTAGCTCTCATGCCGACGAAAAAAATCCAAAATATACAGGCCACAAAGGCTTAACTCCCTTTGGGAAACAAGTTATTGCCCGCATGAATAAACTTGGAATTATTGTAGATATTTCACATGTGGGAGAAGCTACGTTTTGGGACGCTATTAAGACAACTACAAAACCTGTAATTGCTTCTCATAGTAATGCTTATGCCATTTGCCCTGTTTCTAGAAATTTAAAAGATGATCAAATTTTAGCAGTTGGGAAAAATGGTGGTGTGATAAGCTTAAACTTTTTCTCTGGATTTGTAGATAGTAATTTTAATAAAAAAAATAATGCTTTTAGAAAAAATCATAAAGCAGAAATTGATTCTTTATTAGCTACCGGAATTCAGTCTGAATATGCAATGGCAATTGTTACTAACAAATATAAAGCTGAGTCTGACGCAATTAAGCCAGATATTGAAATATTAATGCAACACTTTGATCATATTGTAAAATTAATTGGCGTTGATCATATTGGACTTGGTTCTGACTTTGACGGTATTGATTCTGCACCATTACAATTAAAGACAGTACTAGATTATCCTGAATTTACAAAAGCTTTAATTAAGCGTGGTTATAAAGATGCTGATATTGCAAAAGTATTAGGCGGGAATTTCTTAAGAGTATATCACGCAAACAACCCGAATTAAAATAAAAGCCTCTTAATAAAATTTAAGAGGCTTTTATTTTTTTATTTTATTATTTTCAAGCCTACCCCATAAACGGGTAGGCTTGCTTAGTTATACTCGTTAATTAAATTTAAGAGGCTTTTTTATTTTAGTAAGCTAATAATTTTTGCATGGTTTCATGCAACCTGCTATTGGCTAAATATTGTTTTTCTAAAACTGTATTAAATGGTATAGGTGTGTCAAGTGAAGCACATCGCATAATTGGCGCATCCAATTGTGTAAAGCAGTGCTCTGCAATCCATGCACTTATCTCTCCTCCAATACCACCTGTTAAATTATCCTCATGTAAAATAACTACTTTACCCGTTGTGGCTACCGCATCTTTAATGGCCTCGTAATCCAATGGCGACAAACTTCTCAAGTCCAAAATGGTTAAAGCAATGCTAGCATTTTCGGCCTGGTATTTTTTTGCCCAATGCACCCCCATACCATAAGTAATAATCGTTGCATCCGTTCCTTTACTTACAAAAAATGCCTTCCCTATGGGTACTTGATAATAAGCGTCCGGCACATCACCTTCTACACTTCGATACATGGCTTTATGCTCAAAATATAATACTGGATTCGGATCAGCCAATGCAGCAATCATTAATCCTTTTGCATCTGCAGGATTAGATGGGTAGACCACTTTTAATCCTGGTACATGTGTAAACCATGCTTCATTAGATTGTGAGTGAAAAGGACCTGCACCCACTCCTGCACCTGTAGGCATTCTTACCACCACGTCGGCATTCTGTCCCCATCTATAATGCGACTTTGCTAAATTATTTACAATTTGATTAAATGCTACGGTTACAAAATCGGCAAATTGCATTTCCATTACCGACTTAATACCTTCCAAACTTAACCCCAATGCAGTTCCTATAATAGCACTTTCACAAATAGGTGTATTACGTATTCGTTGTTTCCCAAATTCATTCACAAAGCCCTCTGTCATTTTAAATGCACCACCATATTCAGCAATATCCTGTCCCATGATAATCATCTCAGGATATCTTTGCATGGATGCACGCAAGGCATCGCTGATAGATTCTATAAATCTTTTATGTTGCACTATGGGTTGATCTAACTGATCGATACTTAATATATCCTTTTCAGTTATAGGAGCAAAAACGTCTGCAACTTCTGTTTCTATAGAAGGCATAAACGAGGTTGTCTCTATTACCTGTCTTAAATCGGCTTCAATTTTTTCTTTAAATGCAGCATGGATTTGTAAAACATTTGCATCACTCAAAATATTTTTTTCTACTAAAAATGCTTCGTAGTTTTTTATTGGATCTCTTTTCGCCCAGGTTTCAAACAATTCCTTTGGAACATATTTTACACCACTCGCTTCCTCATGTCCTCTCATTCTAAAAGTATCACATTCTATCAAATAGGGCTTTTGATTTTTGATGCAATATTCTCTAACTCCTTTGATGGTGTTGTATACCTCTAAAATATTATTCCCGTCAATACGAATCCCCTCCATGCCATATCCTTTTGCACGATCTACTAAATGTTCACATTTGTATTGTTCGTTAGTAGGTGTACTTAATCCGTATCCATTGTTTTCGATTATAAAAATAACTGGCAAGTTCCAAACTGCAGCTACATTTAATGCTTCATGAAAATCACCTTCACTAGTACCCCCGTCTCCTGTAAATGCTAGCGATACTTTTTGCAATCCTCTTTGCTGATAAGCTAATGCAACTCCGTCTGCTATTGCTAATTGTGGGCCTAGATGTGATATCATTCCACAAATATGATGTGCTTTAGAACCAAAGTGAAAACTTCTCTCTCTGGCTTTACTATAGCCAGTAATATCTCCTTGCCATTGTTTAAATAATTCTGTCAACGGCATATCACGTGAAGTAAAAACACCTAGGTTTCTATGCAAGGGCATAATCCACTCATCTTTATCCATTGCCAATGTAGCTCCTACTGCAATTGCTTCTTGACCAATCCCACTAAACCATTTACTGATTTTACCCTGACGTAGAAGTACCAACATTTTCTCCTCAATCATTCTTGGCAATAACAAGGAATGATAAAATTGAATAAGTTGCTGATTATCTAAATTGCCTGTCTGATATTCCATCACGTTGCTTTATATCTCCAAATTTACCATAATTATCAAGAACAAAGGCCCGAAATATTCGGGCCTTTGTTCTTGATATAATTGATTATTTAATCTCTTGAGTTTAGCTTGCTCAATAATTTCAGAATTTCCAAGTACAACCAAACCAAGGTTACCAATAGACCAAATGCGCCATACCATTCCATAAATTTAGGCGCGCCCATTTCTGCCGCTTTTTCGATAGAATCAAAATCTAATAACAAATTAAATGCCGCTATACCAACAATAAATAAACTAATGCCGATACTTAATAATGAACCATTAAAAGCAAAGCCCATATTCACTCCAAACATACCCAATATCCAAACTATAAAGTAAAACAAAGCAATACCCATGGTAGCAGACATTATAATTGATCTTAAACGATTGGTTACACTAATGATTCTAAAGTTGTATAATAAAAACATTGACAATGCTACACCTAATGTTAAGCCCACTGCATGCAAAATAATATTTGGATATTTGGTAGCAAACATGGCATTGAAAAATGCACTGATACCCCCAATAAATAACCCTTCTAAAATAGCATAAGCTGGAGCGATATATGCAGCCCAATTGGGTTTAAACATCATTATCATTGCTAAAACAAATCCACCAATAGCCCCCACTAACATGAGTGTAGTTGCAGTTCCTTGGTTGCCTGGTTGTGCATATACATTCCATATATACATTGCCGAAGCCATCACCATTAACAATAAAAAGCCAAACTTATTAATTGTACCACGCACGCTCATTACACCAAATGCATTAGATGTATCGTGCAAGCTTTTATCAAAAATTTTCTCAGTAAGGGTTGGATTCCCTGTGTTAAATGCGCCCATAATAATTGTATTTATTTACGAATATAAATGTACAAAATAGTTTTTGGTGTAAAATGCAAAAAAATGTTAATGCCCCCCGTTTTTTAGACCTGGAAATTGAGTTAGTTTTTTAAACTGATAATGAGGATTAGATTTAAGCAATGCAACCATATTGGCCAATTTTGCAGAATCGGTTGAGGTTCTAAACATATGGTCGTGCATTAAAATAACTAGATGATTTTTTACCATTGTTTGGTTATACTTAAAAAGAGTGTCAACCATATTAGCTATTTTTTCCGCATTTTGTATAGGCTTTCCCCTTTTATCAAAATGCCATTCCAAGTCCCAGCCAATCACATTCAATCCGGCACTATCTAACTTTTGAACCAAGGGCCTCGCTAAACCACTCGCTCTTTTGGAATCTACCGTACTCCAGGCATTATTCCCTGGCAAGCGAACTAGATTGTTTTTAGGACTTAGTATTTTCTTTGCGTTCATGAAATCAGCAAAAGCCATGTCTGGATGATGATAAAATTCAAGATATCTGCCATAAGCATGAGAATAACTATGATTACTCAGGGCAAATAAGCTTTCATTTTTAACAATTCTATTGTATAAATTCTTCCCATAGGCCGATCTTGACTGATGCATAGCGATCTCAAAAAAAGTAGCCTCCACGTTTTGATGCGTGCAAATCTCAATACAGTTACTTGTTCCAGGTAATGGGCCGTCATCAAAACTTAGGTAAACGTATTTTGTCAAACTATCCGAAATGGCAATATTGGACTTGGGAACGATTGCAGTTTCTTGATGATTTAGAAAGAAAATATGAGCCAAAAAGTATAAATATGGGGCGATGATCATGCAGCCTTTAATTGAGCGGCAAAGTTAGTCAAGAAAATATAAAAAAAATGCTAAAAAATAAGCAATTAGGCGCCTGTCTATGTACCTTTGTGGTCAAATTACAGCTTTATGCAGAACGAAGTTATTTTACAGGATGTAGTAATCAAATTTGCGGGTGATAGTGGAGATGGAATGCAGTTAACAGGACAGCAATTCACAAACAATACTGCTATATTAGGAATTGACCTTGCAACCTTCCCAGATTTTCCAGCAGAAATCAGAGCCCCAATAGGTACCCTTGCAGGTGTAAGTGGATTCCAAGTTCACTTTAGTTCAGATAAAGTGTATACTCCAGGTGATGCTTGTGATGTATTAGTTGCAATGAATGCAGCTGCATTAAAAGTAAATTTAAAAGGCTTAAAGAAAGGTGGAAAAATTATCGCGAACACCGATGGTTTTGATATCAAAAATTTACGTCTTGCTAATTATCCAGATGGCATCAACCCTTTAGAGGACGGTAGTTTGGACGGATATGAATTAACAAAAATAGATGTTACTAAATTAACACGTGAAGCTTTAAAAGATTTCCCTGAATTAGGAAATAAAGAAAGAGATCGTGCAAAAAATATGTTTGTGTTAGGTGTTATCTATTGGATTTACAATAGAGACTTAGATACAACAATCGCATTCTTGAAAGAGAAGTTTGGTAAAAAAGAATCCATCTTGAATAGTAATATCGCTGTATTAAAAGCTGGTTACTATTTTGGTGAAACTGCAGAACTATTTAACGCAACAAGATTCAAGGTTGAAAAATCAAAGATGGAGCCTGGTACGTATAGAAGTATTATGGGTAACCAAGCTTTATCAATGGGATTAGTAGCAGCTTCCCAAAAATCAAAATTGCCAATATTCTTAGGTTCCTACCCAATTACTCCTGCAACTGATATCTTACACGAGCTAAGCAAGTATAAAAACTTTGGAGTTAGAACTTTCCAAGCAGAGGATGAAATTGCAGGTATTACATCTGCAATTGGAGCTAGTTATGGTGGTCAAATTGGTTTAACGACTACTTCTGGACCAGGTATGGCTTTGAAAACCGAAGCAATGGGATTAGCGATGATGTTAGAATTGCCGTTGGTAATTGTAAACATTCAAAGAGGTGGACCTTCAACAGGCTTACCTACTAAGACTGAGCAAAGTGATTTAATGCAAGCCTATTATGGACGTAATGGAGAAGCCCCAATTCCAATTGTATCTGCATCTACACCTAGTGATTGTTTTGATATGGCATTTGAAGCTGTGAGAATTGCTTTACAACATATGACTCCAGTTATTTTATTAAGTGATGGATATATTGCAAATGGTGCTGAACCATGGAAATTCCCTTCAGCAGCCGACCTTCCTGAAATTGAAGTTACTTTCAAAACGAAGTTAGACGAGGATGAAATAAAATACAAGCCATACAAGCGTAACGAAAAATTAGCACGCCCTTGGGCTGTTCCTGGTACGCCAGGTTTAGAACACCGTATTGGTGGTTTGGAAAAACAACATGAAACTGGTAACGTAAACTACGAAGCAGAGAACCATCAGTTCATGATTAAAATGAGAGAAGCTAAAGTAGAAAAAATCGCAGACTATATCCCATTACAAACTATTGATAGTGGTGCTGAAAAAGGAAAAGTTTTGGTATTAGGATGGGGTTCTACTTATGGTACCATTAAGAGTACATTGATGGATTTACAAGCACAAGGCAAATCAGTAAGCCATGCGCATATCAAGTACATGCGCCCTTTCCCTAAAAACTTAGGCGATATTTTAAAGAACTTTGAAACAGTATTAATTCCAGAAATTAACAATGGTCAATTAATTAAAATTATCCGTGACAAGTATTTAGTAGATGCAAAAGGTTATAACAAAATGATGGGTGTTCCTATTACAAAACAAGAATTGACTGACGAAATCAATCGATACTTATAGTAGCACATCCTACTAATAGATTATAAAAAAGGGTTCCAAATTTGGAACCCTTTTTAGTTGAATATGTTTATGAAAAATAAGCTACGCCTTAATAGTCTTTGCATAGTGTTTGCAAAATGCCTGCAAGCCACAAACTTCACACTTTGGGATTCTTGCCATACAAGTATAACGGCCATGTAGTATCAACCAATGGTGGGCGGTATGCACTAGTGCTGTTGGAATGTTTTTAATAAGGTCTTTCTCAACAGCCAATGGAGTCGTTGCAGTCATGGGCACTAGACCTAATCTTTTACTTACTCTATTAACATGCGTATCCACTGCCATATTGGGTTGATTGTCCCAAACACTAGTTATGACATTTGCAGTTTTACGACCCACTCCAGGGAGCTTTACCAATTCTTCAATAGTCATTGGTACTTCTCCTTTAAAATCATTCACTAATAACTGGCTCATCCCAATTAAATGCTTGGTTTTATTATTCGGATAGGAAATACTTTTTATGAGTGGAAACAAATCATCAAAACTGGCTTTCGCCATTTTTTGAGGCGTAGGATATTGCATAAAAATTGCGGGCGTAGTTAAATTAACACGCTTGTCTGTACACTGCGCAGATAGTATGACAGCAACTAATAATTCAAAGGGATTTTGGTAAGCCAACTCTGTTTCAGCAACAGGCATATGCGTTTGGAAATAATCCAACACCTTTACATAACGCTCTGTCTTTGTCATTTCTTATCAGCACTTGTAACAGGAGTGGTTGAGGTATCTTGAAACAAATACACTTCCTCACCTTCACGCTTTAATAAATATCTTTCACGTGCGTATTTTTCAATGGCAGCTGGATTATTCTGTAAGTTATTTAGCTGCTTGCGTGTATGATCAATTTCATCATTATAGTATTTTTTAGCTGCCTCTACTTTACTCAATTCTCCAGCTCTTTCTCTTTGTTGAAAATAATCACGTTGATCAAAAAATAACATCCATACTACAAAGCCGACCGCAGCTAAAAAATAGCGGTTTATAAGTACAGGAAATATTTTCTTTAAAACTTGCATACAAAAAGATTGAAGTAAAATTAATACAGTTAGACTAATACTCAAAAAGAAAAAAGGCCCCGATTAATCGGAGCCTCATTCCTGAAATTTATATTTATAAAGTCGCCCAAGGGAGCGGACTCAATAACACAATATTATTTAGTGCCAAACTTCAACTTACCTTTTGTTGGGAATACACCAGTTTCTCCTAATTGCTCTTCAATACGGATTAATTGGTTGTACTTAGCCATACGGTCGGTACGAGAAGCAGACCCAGTCTTAATTTGACCACAGTTTAAAGCAACCGCTAAGTCAGCAATGGTAGTATCTTCTGTTTCACCACTTCTGTGAGACATAATAGTATTGTATCCATTATGTTGAGCCAAGCTTACTGCATTAATCGTTTCAGTCAAAGTACCAATTTGGTTTACTTTAACTAACAAACCATTTGCAATTTTCTTGTCGATACCAGTTTGAAGACGCTCCACATTCGTTACAAATAAATCGTCACCAACTAATTGACATTTTGAACCAATTGTATCAGTTAAGTTTTTCCAACCAGCCCAATCATCTTCGGCCATACCATCTTCGATTGAAATGATAGGATATTTCTTAACCCATGATTCCCAGTATTTCACTAATTGATCAGAACTCATTTCCTTACCAGAGCTCTTATGGAAAACATATTTCTTTTTCTTAGCATTCCATAACTCACTGTTTGCAGCGTCCATTGCAATGGCAATTTGAGAACCTGCTTTGTAACCAGCTGCTTGGATAGCTTCTAATACTGTTTCGATAGCTTCTTCGTTGCTTTGAATATTTGGAGCGAATCCGCCTTCGTCACCTACGTTTGTGCTATATCCTTTCTTTTTCAAAGTGCTCTTTAATTGATGGAATATTTCCACTCCCCAACGTAAGCCTTCGCTAAATGATGGAGCGCCAATTGGCATAATCATGAACTCTTGAAAATCAATTTTATTATCTGCGTGTGCACCACCATTTAAGATATTCATCATCGGCATAGGCAATGTTCTTGCATTTGTACCACCGATATATCTGTATAAAGGCAAGCTAGCTTCTTCGGCTGCTGCTTTTGCAACTGCCATAGATACAGCTAATATTGCATTGGCTCCTAATTTAGCTTTGTTAGGCGTTGCATCTAACTCAATCATTACTTGGTCAATTGCAGCTTGAGATGTTACATCAAAACCAACAATATTGTCTGCAATTAAAGTATTTACATTTTTAACTGCTTTCAATACACCTCTTCCTAAATATTTCTTTTTATCATTATCTTTTAATTCAACTGCTTCATGAATACCAGTGCTAGCTCCACTTGGAACAGCTGCACGGCCCATAGCGCCTTCGTCAGTTAATACATCTACCTCAACAGTAGGGTTTCCACGGCTATCTAATATTTGCCTAGCTTTTACTTCAACAATGTAACTCATAGTTTGATGATTTATTTTCTAAAAAAGTTGTTTCAATTTGAGAACGCAATTTACATCCATTTTTTTTAATGGGTAAGCAATTTGAAGATTTCTTCTAAACTAGCTTCCTGTGTTTGCAAAGCTTGGATATTCAAGCCTTTATCTAAGGCATAATTGAGTATAATCTTTTTCAAATTAGGCAGATTATCCGATTTTACAACTAACACATGTTTGTCTGTCTGCTCATAAGTAAGGTTTTCCCAAAATTTATCGGACAAATAGGGCGTAATGTTTTCTTCAAAAACAACGCGCACACCAGCTTGAGTAGGTTTTAATAATTCATTGATAGAGGTATTCGCTACCAATTTAGATTGATGCAATACGATTACACTCGAACAGATAGCAGAAACTTCTTGCAGAATATGTGTTGAGAATAAAACTATAGCATCTTTACTTAAGGATTGAATGAGCGCACGTATTTCAATAAGTTGATTGGGATCTAAACCCGAAGTTGGTTCATCTAACAATACCAATGCTGGTTTATGAATGATAGCTGCAGCAATCCCTACTCTTTGTTTATACCCTTTTGAGAGCTCGCCAATTTTTTTATGTTGCATTGCTGTTAAACCAGTTTGCTCAATTACTTCTGCAATGCGTTTATCAGGAAATTTAATTTGATGAACTGATGCTAAAAATGAAAAATATTCTTTCACATACATCTCTTCATACAATGGATTGGACTCAGGCAAATAGCCAATCATTTTATTAAATGTAATAGGATCTTTTTGATTTGAAATACCATTTAATAATACCTCTCCCTTGTCTGGTTTTAAAAAACCAGCAATCATTTTTAGCGTTGTACTTTTACCTGCACCATTAGGACCTAAAAAGCCAACCACCGAGCCTTTCTCAATAGTAAAAGAAAGGTCATCAACTGCAGTTTGCGTTTCATATTTTTTTGAAAGTCCAATTACATTCAATGCCATGCTCAAAAATACTTATAGAAAAGCATTTCCCAATTTTCTTTCTGCTAATCTTTCTGTAATCTCTACTAATATTTGCGGGTCATCAATGGTAGAAGGTACTGTATATGCAAGGCCATCGGTAATCATACGCATGGTTTTACGTAATATTTTGCCACTTCTTGTTTTGGGTAATCTTTTTACCAAAACCGCATTTCTAAAATAGGCCACAGCTCCAATTTGATCTCGAATTAATTGTATCAACGCATCTTCTAATTCTGGTTCTGTAATAGTTTGTCCATCCTTAGTTACTACGAAACCCATTGGTCTTTGCCCTCTTAATTCATCTGCAATACCTACTACGGCACATTCTGCGACTGCGGGATGTTGCGCAATAATTTCTTCCATTTCACCGGTGCTTAATCTATGGCCCGAAACATTAATAACATCGTCTATTCTACCCATGATATAGAAATAGCCGTTTTCGTCTTTCTTACCACCATCACCTGTTAAATAATAACCAGGATATTGAGATAAATAAGAGTCAATATACCATTGATCGTTTTGCCATAGGGTCATTAAACAACCTGGTGGTAATGGTAGTTTTACAGCAACTATTCCTTCCTCATTTGCATTTAAATGTGTTCCATCTTCGGCTAGTATTTGTACATCAAATCCTACAATTGGTTTGCCCGCACTACCTGCAATGGGCTCTGCGTGTTCTAAGCCCAACATAATGCCCAACATAGGCCATCCACTTTCAGTTTGCCACCAATGATCAATCACTGGCTTTTGCAATAAATCTTTTACCCAATGATATGTTGCAGGATCACAACGCTCACCAGCTAAAAACAAAGTACTAAAATGTTCAAAAGAAAATTGTTTAAAATAATTGCCGTCTGGATCTTCTTTTTTAATAGCTCTAATTGCGGTTGGAGCTGTAAACATTACTTTCACTTTATATTCTTCAATCATTCTCCAAAAAGCACCAGGATTAGGCGTTTTGATGGGCTTCCCTTCGTATAAAATAGTAGTACATCCTTGAAGCAATGGTCCATACACTATATAACTATGCCCCACTACCCAACCCACATCACTTGCGGCCCAAAAAACATCACCAGCTTCCACTTGGTACACTGTGCTCATGCTATATTTTAACGCAACTGCATACCCTCCTGTATCTCTTACTATTCCTTTTGGTTTTCCAGTTGTTCCCGAAGTATATAAAATGTACAATGGATGATTTGCTGCCACTGAAACAGGAGCCAAGAATAATTGCTTATCTATTAATTCCTGCATATCTAAATCTCTAGGCTTTTGCATTGTTGCCGCGAGCCCTTCTCTCTGAAATAAAATCACGTGATTAGGCTGATGTATGGATTTTTGAATGGCATCATCCACCAATGGTTTATATGGAATCTTCTTATCAAACTCCATTCCATAGGACGCAGTAATGATCGCTTTTGGTTTTGCATCATCTATTCGAATCGCTAATTCATGTGGAGCAAATCCACCGAACACTACAGAATGTATTACGCCCATTCTGGCACAAGCTAACATAGCCATTACTGCTTGAGGAATCATAGGCATATATATAACTACAGTATCGCCTTTTTCAATACCTAAATCATGCATAGCCCCAGCAAACATTGAAACCTCTTCTCTTAATTGCAAATAGGTATAACTTATTTTGGTATTAGTTACTGGTGAGTCATAAAGCAAAGCCACAGTGTTCCCTCTCCCTTCATTGATATGTTTATCTAAACACAAGTAGGACATATTTAACTGCCCATCTTCAAACCAATCATGATGTCCTCCTACTTTGGTTGACAAAATGGTTTTCGGAAATTCAAACCACTCTAATGCAGTTGCTTGCTCCTCCCAAAATTGGGCAGGGTTGCCAATACTTTCTTGGTATTGGCTTTGATATTGACTTTTCATATCCCTATTTTTTATTCAATAAATCAGAAACCTGTTGTTTTAAAGTTCTTGTACTAAATGGCTTGGTAATAAATAAATCTGCCCCTACATCGTACCCTTTTTGAATATCTACCTGCTTAGTTTTAGCAGATAAAAAAATCACTTTTGTTGCAGCTAGCATTGGCGTTGACTTTATATGTTCGCAAATGGCGTACCCATCTACATCTGGCATCATAATATCCAACAAAACTAAATTGGGAGGATCTAATGACAATGCATTTAAAGCCTCCGTACCATTGCGCGCAATCACAACTTTGTATCCCGATTTTTTCATTAAAAATTCTAGGGACATTAAAATAAATGGATCATCATCAACTACTAATATTTTAGGTATCTCACTCACTATTATTCATTTTTAAATTAATGGTATTTTAATACAGAATGTAGCACCCTGTCCTGGCGTACTCTCCACCCATATTTTACCGTTATGCATTTCAATAATTCTTTTGCTAATTGCCAATCCTAGGCCACTGCCTTCCGGTTTTTTTAGGGTCTGATTTTGTGCTTGGAAAAATTTATCAAAAATTAATTCATGCCATTCCGATGCCACGCCTTCCCCGTCATCAATAACTTTAATAATAACAAAATGCTGCTCTACAAAACCAGATACTATAATTTGTAGTTTGGCAAACTTGATCGCATTGGTTACTAAATTATAAACAACTTGCTTTAATAAATCCTTATCTCCTTTAATATTAGGAAGAGAAGAAATTGCCAGTTGCCACTTTAACCCTTTTTCTTTACGTAATGAATCGGTCGTGTTTAAAACTTCCATTACGGCTTCATTTAAGTCAAATGAAACAATGTTTAATTTTTGACGGCCACTTTCATATCGTTCTAAATTCAACACCTGGGTAATTAAATGGCTTAATCTTTCGGTCTCTTTTACCACCGCTTCTAAATAAGTATTTTTTTCTTCCTCCTCTAAATCGGGATTATCTTGTAAAATTTCACTTAAAGCTCTTATAGAAGTAAGCGGGGTGCGAATTTCATGTGTAACGGTATATAAAAACTCATCTTTCATTTCATCCATTCTCTTCAACTGATTGTTCACGACACGTAATTCCTCAGTTAATTTATTTAACGCAGATGATTCTTTTTTTAATTCAATATTAGAGGCTTTAACCTCTTGTGATTCTTTAATAATACTAAGCACTTCCTGCAAGCCCACTTCTTTTTGCCTAACAATATTATTGATCATTAATTTGGCAGTAGCCGAGCCTATATTCCCAGATAGTACTTTCTCTATAACACTAATTAAATGAGGCGGGGCTTGGTCAAGCCTAGTTAATTCAAGTTTATGTCTTTTTTCATAGGAAGCAAGTAACTGTGCAGTCTTATCTGTACCCAATAAGTTCAACATAAGTGTTTTTAGGTCCAACATACTAGCTGTCCTGTTTAATACCCAATTCCCATTGTCAGCTACATTCGTTTGTTTAAATACATCCACAAATAATTCGGCCTGGTAAATTTCTTGTGGCGTACGTTCGGTTGCCAAAGAGACGCCGAAAAAACAGACCGCATTAATAAGAATACTCCACATAAAACCATGTGTTATTAAATCAAACCCAGTTAACCCAAATAAGGCTGTAGGATTGAGCAAACCAATGCCCCATGGACCATTCTGAATAATAGTGTGTGGCAAGTACCCAGCTTCTACAATCGAAGGAATGACCAACGTATAAAACCAAACAATAAACCCAATGATAATACTTAATAATGATCCCTGTTTAGTAGCGCGCTTCCAATACACGCCTCCAATAATAGAAGGCGCAAATTGCGCTACTGCAACAAATGAAACTAGCCCAATAGAAACAAGAGAGAATTTTTCTGCTACATATCTTTCAAATAGATAAGCCAATATCATTATTACAATAATCCCTATTCTTCGGGTAGTTTTTAACCAATTACGAATGCCTTTGTCAATATTGTCTTGCAAGTTAATTAAGCTAAAAAAAATAGGGGCAACTATATTATTACTCACCATGGTTGTTAAAGCAATGGTTTCTATAATAATCATACTACTTGCTGCAGAAAATCCGCCTATATAAACCAATAAGGTAAGCCAATTACTTTTCATGAGCATTGGCAAGGCTAGTATATAAGTATCCGCATTCACCGCTTTTGAGCCAAAATGAATACCCCCTGCAATAGAAACGGGTAATACAAAAATATTGATAAGTAATAGATATAAAGGGAAAAGCCACACTGCTTTTTTAAGATGATCCTCGTTTACATTTTCTACCACTGCAACCTGAAATTGCCTTGGTAAAAATAAGACTGCAAATAAGGACAAAGTCATCAATAAGAATAAATGAAAATAGATATGCTCACCTTGTAAGGAACTGATTACATCATGCGTTGGCAAGGTGGACGCTTTTAAAAACAAGTCGTCCCAACCGTTAAATAAGACGTAAACTATTGCAGCACCTGCAATTAAAAATGCAAAAAGTTTTATCACCGATTCAAAAGCAATAGCCACCATCATACCTTCATGCTTTTCAGTTGCATCTACTTTTCTTGTGCCAAACAAAATAATAAAAACAGTAATGCCAATTACTAATAAAAAAATGACTGAATTATTTGAACCTATCCCATTATTCACCAAATTAATATCATTGGTTGTAATACTTGTGATGGTATTAATGCTATCGCTAATTGCTTTTAATTGGATGGCTATATAAGGAATGATTCCAGTTATGCACAATACCGTAACAATTGCTCCTAATGAAATGTTCTTTCCATAACGCGTTGAAATAAAATCTGCAATACTTGTAATACTATGTGTCTTAGATATTCTAATAATTTTTCGCAGCATTAAAAAAACCAAGGGAGCACCCAAACTAGGTCCCAAATAAATGTATAAAAACTCAACACCCGAAACCGTTGCCCTTCCTACACTTCCATAAAAAGTCCATGCAGTACAATACACTGCCATTGACAACGCATATACATAAGGATTATTAATAAGTCTCAAGCCTCTATTGGTAGACTTCTCCACCCAATTTGCAATGCCAAATAATAGCAAAAGGTAGCCTAAAGAACATATTAAAATAAACCAGTGATTCATTTTCTAGATTTTCGGTCAGCAATAATGGCAACCCAAATTATAAAAACCAGCCAAACACCAAATAAATACAAATACAAAATAGGAATATGCATCCAATTCTTTTTTGTATTAGCAATAGTTAAAAAAGGATAGCTAATAGCAATGACAAAAATAATGCTGGCAAATATTAACTTTTGACCTTTTCTTTCTTGTTGCATGTATCAAAATTGGGATTGGTTAAATTTAATCTATTCTATACAAAAAACAAAACCAGCAGGAGATACTGCTGGCCTTGTTACAATTGATTTTTAAACCTATGCTAAGTCAGCAGAACTTTCAGGCAAATGATCGTATTCACCCTTCACTGCATAAAACCCAAAAATGAAAAATCCAATACAGATAGGAGTGAAAATAATCAAGATGATTGCCCATTGTAGCGTAACGTTAGCTTTTATTGCTTCGCTAGCAGCTCCAATTTTTGCAATAGCCTGTGTTGCTAGGAAATAAATTAAGGATGGTGATAATATCATCCAAACCAAGCCTAATATTTTTTTAATACTATTCATAATTTTGTTTTTGTTGTTAATTAATCCATTACATTTTTATCCACCTTGTTTGTCAAATAGATGACACCAATAAACAAACAAACTGTAGCGACTCCAATTGGATACCATAAACCAGCTAACGGATCACCTGCTGGCTTGTCTGCTGTTTTTGTGAATTCTACAATTAATGTACCCAAGAATGGAACTAATCCACCAAATACGCCGTTACCAATATGATAAGGCAATGACATAGATGTGTATCGGATTTTAGTTGGGAACATTTCTACAAGGAATGCTGCAATTGGACCATAAACCATGGTAACATACAATATTTGAACAAAAATCAATAATACTAAATTCCAGAATGTAGAAGAGTCCATCGTTTTTTCAACAACTACATTTGGTTTAATAGACTTAGAGGCAACGACAAAAGCTGCAATTTTTGTAGAATCCAATACAGCACCAAGTGGTGCTTTAACTTTTGCTGTTAAAGTATCCGTCTTAGTGCTATCTGCTTTATTTACTTGCGTGTAAACTACCGAGCCTGCATCAGCACCGGTGTATTCGGCAGCTAAATGCAATGTATCTGTTTTAGTGTACTTAAAGTGTGCACCATCGGTATAGGCGGTATCAAATTTATGTATGATATATACTTTTGTTTTGTCCTTTGCATCTATACTTGCCAATAATGGCGAAGTAACAGTGTTTGCTAAATCAATTTTTTCTACCCTGTTTTTTACATTTGTTACATCTAAAAAATGTTGATAGATAGGACGATAGGTTAAGATACCTGCTAACATACCTGCCATCATAATCCATTTACGACCAATACGATCACTTAAATATCCAAAAATTACGAAGAATGGTGTTGCAAATAAGATAGCCCAAAGCATCAGATTTCTGGATTGAACAAACTCAACTTTACATACTGTTTCAATAAAACTTTGTGCATAAAACTGACCTGTATACCAAATTACACCTTGGCCCATAACAGCACCAAACAATGCTAATAAAACCATTTTAAAATTGGCTTTGTGTCCAAAGCTTTCTTTTAAAGGATTTACCGAGGTTTTCCCTTCCGATTTTAATTTTGTGAACATAGGTGATTCACTCATCTTCATTCTAATTAAAACAGAAATACCAACCAATACAATTGAAATCCAAAATGGATATCTCCATCCACCCCATTCAGCACTAAATTTTTCAACACCTTGACTAGAACGGATTAAGATGATTATACCCAAAGAAAGAAATAAGCCTAAGGTTGCAGTTGTTTGAATCCAACTGGTCCAATAGCCCCTTCTTTCTGCTGGTGCATGTTCAGCAACATAAGTTGCAGCGCCACCATATTCACCACCCAATGCCAAGCCTTGTAATAAGCGCAATACCAATACAATAATTGGCGCAGCCCATCCTATTGTTGCAAAACCTGGAACCAAACCTATGGCAAAAGTGGAGCCACCCATAATTACTAGTGTAAGTAAAAATGTGTGCTTACGTCCAATTAAATCACCTAGTCTACCAAATACCAAGGCACCAAAAGGGCGTACGATAAAACCCGCCGCGAAAATGGCTAAAGTACTTAACAGAGCCGATGTTCCTGCATCAGCAGGGAAGAACTGCTTCGATATAATGGTTGCTAACATACCGAAGATGTAAAAGTCGTACCACTCAATTAGTGTTCCGACCGAAGAGGCACCGATAATAAATCCAATGCCTTTGTTTTCATTTGAATTACTCATATGGCTTTCGTTTGTGTGTTTAAGTTAAGATATTTCTTTAAAATGAATAGGTTGTAACAAATAATAATCTTGTATTGGTAACATCAGTTGCTACTGTTGGCACTCGGCCAGTTGCATTTGCAGTTCCATAACCAGCGCTTGTAATTTCAATCTCTGTACTAAATTTAAATTTACCAGATATAAACTCCATACGAGGTGCAATTCTAAAAATGTGATCTAAGGAAGCTGCATTGGCTGCAATACCTCTTGCATACGTTGCTACAGCAGTTCCGCCTTCGGTGCTTCCCCCATTACTAGTATACCCTACAAATAAACCTGGGATTACTTTTTTACCGGTTCCTATCATTTCAAACCACATAGCGTTTACTTGTATTGGTTTATAAGAAATAGAAGGAACAGCACCATAAGCTAAATAACCGCCCATCATTAAATGATCATATAAATTTTGTCCTCTTACATATTCTCCTTTTAAAATCACATCCTTAGTAGTGATTTTTGCATAGGCTTCTAAGGTTGTACTACTTACATTTTCACTAGTTGCTAAATAGGTAGATGCACCCGGTGCCGACAATACTTTTAATGCAGGTCTTAGATTTTTATAATCTAATGCAACACCCGCAACCAAGGCTGGTGTTTTATATTGTAACTGTGCATGAACATTTGGTACGACTGCGTCATTAATAAATGTTTGCGCACCTGCACTTGCCCCTAATGCAATACCAGTGCTAGATCCAGGGCTTACAAAAGCCTCTGTTTGAGATACAGCTGCTAATATTAAATTAAAGTTTCCTCCTAATTTTTGCGTCAATCTAACTTGCGGATTTCTAGCAAAAGGTTGGAAAGGCATTCCTGTATTAAAACTTACTACTCCAGGAAAACAATCCGTTACAAATAAAGGATGCCAAAATTGACCAAATGCCAATTGCGTATTTTCCCAATCTAATTTTGCATAAGCATGTCTTAAACGGAATACATTTTCATTACCATTGGCGTTCCCAAAAAATTCTGCCTCCAATAACCCCGAGGTTTTTGCACCAAATGCATCTGGACCAGATACGATACCAGAAAGTCTAGATGTAATTGCTGTAGCATTGAATGAGGGAGTCGCATTAATATCATTGCCGTTCAAATCTGCCGATTTGTTTGCAGGATACAATAATAACTCTCCTTGATTAGCAGGTCTTGCAGAAACAACTTGACGTGAATCATAGTACATGTCATTTCTTAAAAAACCTCCAAATTTAATACCCCAGTTGGCTGGAGTTTCTGCTGCTTTTTTAACTTCTGGTTTCTTCGCATCAGTAGTTGTAGCAGGCGTTTGCGCATTGGCAGCGATACTGAACAATACACATAGAGAAAAGACTAATTTTTTCATAATAGCAAGTTTTCGTTAAGCTTTCGCAAGTCTAACCTAGCTCGTTATTGAACAAAATTTGCTATTTCATGTATAGCTTTGGTAATTATATAGTTAATGGATATGTTTTGGACCTGATTCTTCCCTAAATCGCTCCCATTTAATCATCATGTATTTGTCTCCCAATTCCGTAATCATCATTCCTTGATTTTTTACATTTTCTACATGAGACATATACTCCATAAGCTCTTGATGCGTTAACACTTTATAAGTTGGGTGATAGTCGTAATTTTCTGGAGCCTTCACTTTATATTTTCTGACCCAATTCATAACACTTACATGGCTTACTCCTAAAATACGTTCAATTTCTCTGTAAGTAACTCCTTCAATATGCAATTGCAATGCTTTAATTACATAATAAGGGTCTATACTTTTGCCTTCTTTTTCGACCGTAAAATAATATTTACATTTCTTGCAAAGGTAACGTTGACGGCCATTTATAATACCACTTTTGGATATTTCATCTTTTTTACATTTAGGACAAAGGGTGATTTTCATGGCCTTAAAATATTTAGATATATTAAATTAGCAATTATATATCAATTTAGCAAAATTTAATTTCTATTTCGTGGCCATGCGAATCAAATTAAGTTACTTTATTGTACAAACTAACGATGACCTATGAGCTACCCGTATCAAATTAAAAGTCTTGAAGCATATCATGAAGCTTACAAGCGTAGTATAGACAACCCAGAAGAGTTTTGGAACGAGATTGCCGAGAATTTTGTTTGGCGCAAAAAATGGTACCGAACACTTGATTGGAATTTTAAAGATCCAAAAGTGGAATGGTTTAAAGGAGGTAAATTAAATATTACCGAAAACTGTTTAGACAGGCATTTAGAAAAAGATGGTGACACACCTGCAATTATTTGGGAACCCAATGATCCGGAAGAACATCACCGCAT
>CANFLP010000008.1 GCA_947447835.1 Bacteroidota bacterium | reverse complement strand
TATTAGGGTGAAAAGAGATAAGTATAATAGGAATGTACGCATTAAAGGGATAATAGGGGATTATTAGAATGACTTAAAAATAGGAATTATTGTGGTTACTTGCTTATAATTTCGTTTGCTCAGGTATTGGGACACTTACAAATACTGAGTAGATAACAATTTTATATTTAAATACTAATAGGGCATTTATTTTGTGATTTGTCAAATGGTTTTTGAAGTTTATCAACTATTGATTCTAATTTATAGTAGTTTTTTAAACCAGTAAGATGTTATATTCAAATAAACGTAACAAATAATACGCTTCTTAATTAATTACAGGCGATTTTTTATGTATTTTTTAATGTAATTTTTAATAACCTATATGTATAAATAACTTATTATTAATACGTTAAGTAATTTTAGGTAACCTCTTCTATTTTGTCACCTTAGTTGATTTTTTCTGCAATAGTTTTTTCAATTTTATCCTATAAACACTAAGCAAAAACAAATAAATAATTTCGGGGGACATTATTTATAGTTTTAACGTTAGCACCCTTAATTGGGTGTTAATAGCTTAGTGTTTTTCTTGTTTTATACATTAATTAAGTAACCTACATTGTTTGAAACTTGTATTTGTTGGTTATATTTATTTAGGATTTAATGATTAATTAATAATTTGACTATATGCGCTTAATTATCTGGTTCTCAAGGGTATCTTTATTTGTAGTCTATTTTTGGTTTGGGATTTTGAAAATTGTGGGTAATTCTCCTGCAGAGCCCTTAGTTCATCAACTTTTTGATATTACTTTAGTCAGATTAATTGATTTCCCCACCTTTTTATTATGGTTTGGAGTATTTGAATGTTTAATAGCCGTGATGTGGCTGGTGCCTAAGCTCACGTATATAGCTCATAACACCACTATTTTTCATGTAATTCTTACAATTGTGCCCATTTTTGCACTTACCAATGTGACCTGGACTGGTTTGTTATCGCCAACCATATTGGGTCAATATATCATGAAGAATTTATTGCTATTGTCTTGCGTTATGTTAGTTACGCATATTTATAAACTAGAGACTCATATCAACCATAAATAGAGAAATTTTGTTTAATGTTTAAAATTCACATCTTTATGTTATTTAAACGTTTCAAATGGATATTATCTTTGTGTTAATTAAACACGAAGTACCATGCTTAAAATGTTATCCAAAGCCTTTTCTATTAAAGAATTACTAGATAATAGATACAAATTTGAACTTTCTGAACTAGGAGACTTATCTAATTACACATTTACTGAATTAGCTAGACAACTACCTAATTTTCAGATTAATATCGATCGTTTTGAGCACTTTTTTGTAGCAAATTTCGAATCACGCACAACTCTTATTAGAATTAAATATAATGCGATAGGCAAGTTTGTTGGTATCGTAAACCAAGACTGGCGCTAAAACAAGATAAAGACTATATAATTAAGTCCCCTTTTAAAAAAAGCCCCGATTGAATTAAACTTCATCGGGGCTTTTTTTATTGGTTATCAGTTAATTATGACTCACAAAATATTTTAAATATGATTAAATAGTTGAATAAAATGTTATTAATATATAAGATAAATCAAATTAAATCATTTCATATTAATTAAATTTGTGATACCCCTATTCAGTTGGTTCAGCTGTCTTATAACTTATTAAAAATAAATTATATGAAAAAGCAGGGGGATGTGTATAAAATCAGTTTCTTGATTTTATTAGTTCTACTATTAAGTGTAAAAGGAAATTCACAAAGAGCATGGTTTGTAAAGCCCGGTGTTGATATAGGTGATACTAGTTCTACTATTAGTTCGGCTGTTTTAAGATCTAGTAGTAATGACACTATTTTAATAATGCCTGGTAGATATTATGAATCTATTTTACTGAACAATTCGTCTAATCTTGTAATTGCTTCATTATATTCTAGGGATAATAGTAATAAAGATTATGTAGCCAATACTATAATCGACGGTTCTAATGTTACAAATTTGCCTGCAATTAGATGCAATAATGCATGGGATAATAAGTTAGATGTTATTGGAATTACATTTCAAAACTTTCCAAATCAAATATATGATTTTGACAGATTTACGCTGAGGTTTGAAAGGTGTAACTTCTACTCAAATGGTAATCCACAAAATCCTAATTTAATATTTAGTGGAACTTGGTTAACCACTCCATTAACAATTAGCAATTGTGATTTTGATAATAATTATGGGTGTATTAATGGTAGAATAAGTTTAATAAAAAACAATAAATTCACTAACCATAGTCCATATATTTATTATTCATGGAATAATTACTATAATTCTATTATTGGGTTAAATTCTGATTACAAGACAAAGATTATTAATAACCTATTTTATAATAACTCAGGGAATTCGAATTCGTACATAATTTATTCAGCTGCAAATTCAGACTCGGTTCAGATAATAAATAATACTTTTCTTAGTAATGATATTAATTCTCTAAATATTAATAACTCAATTTCAGTCCATTTAGTGCAGAATAATATATTTAATTCCAATATTAGAAACAATGCTTCTGAATTTTCTTTTTCTGCTAATACAAAATTGAAATTGTTTAACAATGTAACTTACTTAGATCTTTCTAAATATACTGGGTTTACACTATCTGATACCACTGGTTCGGGTGATAATTTTGTTTTTCAGGACATGAAAATGATAAATAAGGAAAATCCAAATATCACTACAAATAAATATTTTCCTTCTATTTATAGTCCATTCTTAGGATTAGGCAGAATTACATTATCTCCGATAGATGATATTGAAGGGAATTTAAGACCAAATCCTTCTGGGTCAGCACCTGATATCGGAGCATTTGAGAGTATATATTCAATTTCAACTCCAACATTAGTAAGTCTTGAAGCAAATAACCAAAAAGTCACCCTAAACTGGAAGCGAAATAAGGGTTTGAAAGATAATTTAATTTTAATTTACAGATCAACAAGTGCTAGCTTAAGTTCTTTTGAAAAAGTTGGTTCTATTAATGCTGCTGACGGTACTAATTTTATAGACTCAAGCAGTGTAGTAAATGATTTAAAATATTATTATGCGATTAAAGCAGTAGGATCAGTGAGTGATACAAGTATATTTTCAAATATATTAAATGTTGTTCCAAATGCAACAAATATTTCTATTCCTTCGAATTTCACTGGTTCAGCTTCACCTGCTCGTATTAAGTTATCATGGGTCCCTGTTATTTTAAATAATGATACAATTAAATATAATATTTATAAAAAAGGAACAAATGGAGGGAGAGTTTTATTGGCATATGCTGTAACAAATAATTTTTATGTTGATACACTTGTAAATAGAAATAATGAATTTATATATTGGATAAGAGCTGTTAACTCGTATAATAACGCAAGTGCTATTTCAGATAGCATTAAAGTATCTACTTCTGGAAAGGTTTGGTATGTATCTAATACAGGTAACGATTATGATATTGGTAGTGAAAGTTTTCCATTCAAGACTATTTCGAATGCTATAAGTAATTGTTTTACTGGTGACTCAGTTTTATTAAAGAGAGGGATATATAAAGAGTCAAATAGTTATAGAATCGATTCCAATATTAATATCATATCTTATTATCCATTTTCATTAGATTCTTTAGATTTAAAGAATACAATAGTTGATGGAAGCAATTTGTCAAATACTTCTACATTGGTTGTTGGTACAGCAACAACATTAAGTTTTAATGGTTTTTCAATTATCAACACTCCTAATGCAATTAATAATGACGCAAAGACGGTCTTGTATAAGAGTATATATTTTAACAATATTTACAATTCATATACATGCTGGTGGTGCGGAGGTTTTAGCTTTTTAACAACAGGGAATAATTCTCAAATCAAAAACTGTAATTTTTCTAACTTAAATTCAAGCTCAATCAATATAAACGGTTCAATGGTCTTTGACGGAAACCTATATTTTGATAATCCTCATGACGCAAATGGCTTCAATCCATATTTTATTAATCTTAATTCAAATAATAAGATAAAATCAGTTTTTTCAAATAATATATTTAATTATTCAAATAACTTATTTAATGTAGCATATTCAAGATCTGACTCTATATTTTTCATAAATAATAATTTTTTATTTAATAAAAAATCCGAAACAAGAATAAATTCTTTATACTTGAGTAATAATTATTATAAATTAGTTATTCAGAACAATATATTTTATCCAAAAGATAATTTTTCATTTCAAAGCAATGGAATAAATTCTTCTTATCATTTATTTTTCAATAATAATAGTACTAGTACTTTTTTAAGTGCAAATAATAATATTGAATTTGTAAATATAAAAGATTCCAGTTTTAATATTGTTGGGTTGAATCCAAAGTTAGATACTAAATATGTTTTGGCGACAAATAGTCCATTATTAGGGAAAGGTTCTCTTAGTTATGGAACAAATAATGATTTTTTTGGGTCGGCTAGAATACAACCTTTGAATTCAAATCCTGACATAGGTGCTGTTGAAAATTATTTTAGTATAGCAGCTCCAAATTTGACAACATCCGAAGGCAGTAATCACCAAATAAAATTATATTGGACTTATGCAAGTAATAGTTTAATAGATAGCTTTTATCTATATAGATCAGATCCCAATAATAATAATATTACTAATCAATCTGTGCCTTTTGCAAGAATAAGTAAGGATAGTTTATCATATACTGATTTTAGTCAAATTAATAATTTAGACAAATATTATTATGCTTTAAAAACTAAAGACATCTATAATAATACTAGTGAATTTAGTAATATTTTAATGGCAAGAGCAAATGTTCAACCTGAAATAGTTACTAGTTACAGTCTATCAAGTTCGTCGGGTCTAATTAAGCTAAAATGGAGTCATGTAGATTCTAATATTTATAAATACAATATTTATAAAGGGCCTTCACTAAACACACTAGATTTGTATAAATCTAGTGTTGACGCAGTTAGTTACATAGACTCGAATATATCAAGAGGTGTGACTTATTATTACATGGTAAAAGCTGTTGACTCTGTTGGAGCAGCAAGTGAACCATCTGTTATTTTATCTGCAAGTTCTAGCGGGAAAAATTGGTATGTAGATAGTGCTGCTAATGTTGGCGGAATCGGTTCATATTCAGATCCATTCAAAACATTAAATGCAGTATCTTATTTCTTAATTCCTGGAGATACAGTCACACTTTTTCCTGGAACCTATAAAGAACAAGTTGTAATTAAGCAAAAGCCTATTGTTTATACATCTCAATATTTGCAATTACACGATGAGTCATTGATACAAAAAACGGTTATAGATGGCAGTTTATTAAGATCAATTGCTTATTTAATTGTGGATTCAAATACAGGGGGTAATAATTTTACTAATTTTAAGGGTTTGACATTTACAAATGCACCTAGTTATGTGTTTAATGGTCCAAGAATTAATTTTAATAAAGCAATTTTTGTAAATAATACTTCAAACAATGGTGTATTTGCAGGTAGCTACTTAACTATAGATAGTAGTTACTTTGTGTCTAATGGTCCACAAAATTATTCAGGTGGTTGTTGTAATCATACTGCTGATTTTGGAGATTCTACAATATTGCGTAATTCGGTTTTTATTAATAATAATGCAAATTATGAAGGTGTTTTTGCATTTAATAGTACAAATGACAAAATACATATGCCAATTGTAGAAAAAAACTACTTCATTAAAAATAATGTGCTACGCAATGATTTCACATTATTTATGAACACTTCAAATTCTGTAATTAGGAATAATATTTTCAAAAATAATGGTAGTGCGCTTAAAGTTAGAGGTTCATGGAATGTTTCTAATGGATACTCAACTGATATTGTAAATAATACTATCATTTCTAATAATAATACTGGATTTTATTTAGAAGATTGGAATAATAGTGGGTCAAAATTTAATATAGTTAATAATATAATTCAAAATAATCAAGGCGGTAATATATCATTTAATAGTAATAATTCTAATAATCCTACTAAAGTTGCTTTTAAGAATAATATCATAGGAATAGGGAATGACTTGTCAGTATTAAAATCCATCATTAATATCGGGAATATTGATACAGCTGGTTCAATCCAGAATGAATCCATGCCTTTTAATATAATAGATACTTCTACCACTAATTTAAAATTATCAATCTATTCAAATGCAATTGGAAGGGGGGATGATAGTTTTACGGATATTACAAATGATTATTATGGCAATAATAGACCTAATCCGTCGAATAGTAAGCCTGACATAGGAGCGATTGAAACACCATTTTCCATTGCTGGTCCAACACTTAAGTTAGTGGAGGGAGGTAATAATAAAAACATTCTTTATTGGGCTAAGTCTAATAATAGCAATACAGCGAAATATTTTATTTATCGATCAACAAGTACAATAGATTCGAGTTCATTGATTAATCCTATAGATTCTGCTAATAATACTATCGTATCCTATATTGATTCAAATAATATTGTGAATTTGACTAAGTATTTTTACAGAATTAAAGTTATAGACAATTTTCATAATAAAAGTGCTTTCTCGAATGAGATTTCTGTAACTCCAAATATGCCACTTGGTGCTCCAGATTCGTTAGGTATTTCGATAGCTCCAAGAAAAATCAGGATATCATGGGTGGATACTACACACAAAGCGAATTACTTCAACATTTATAGATCTAATGATTTAATTAATTTTGATTTATTTGCTACAAAAATTACAAGTAGTTATTTTGATGATTCTAGCGTGCTAAAAAATACAACATACTACTACTTAGTTAAATCTGTTGATACTGTCGGAGCTGTAAGCGACACTAGTAAAACTATCAGTGGCAAATATATTAGTTCTATTTTTTATGTTGATGCGCAATCAGTTTCCACAAATCCAATAGGTTCTCTATTAGATCCAATTAGTAAAATACAAGCTGCGATTAATTTAGCTAAAACAGGTGATACTATTATTATAAACCCAGGCACTTATTATGAAAGGCTAAGTATTGATAGCAATATTGTAATTGGGTCTAAGTTTTTATTAAATAATGATACAAATTTTATTAATAATACTATCATCAATGGAAGTAAAATTATTAATTATTCTTCATTTGTAGGTTACAAAAACAATAATTATTGGTATAATACCGCAACCTTAGGTTTCACAGGATTGACATTTACTCAGTTTCAAAATGCCTTTGTTGATAACAATAGAAGGATGAAAGTAGATAATTGTAAATTTATTTCAATTGGAGGCGGTTGTTCTACATTTATGAATTTGAGCGATAGTTCATATATTAGAGCTAGCCAGTTTGTAAATTGTGGAGGTTATATTAATTTAAATTCAAATTGTGAATTATCAAGATCAATTTTTAGAAATCAAATTTCTTGGTGTGGAAGTGGGTTGATTAATGCTAATGGGTCTAAAACAAGAATCAATAATAATATATTTTATAATTCAAATGCATATGATATTTATTTAAGTGGAAGTGATTCTAATTTTGTATTTCATAATACATTTTATAAAGAACCAAATAACATTTATCAATTTATCAGATTTGATAGTTATAACTCTGCTATAAATTATGTTTATAATAATATCTTTTACAAGAAAGATGGCCAAGATTTTATTTTTAACACGATTTATAATGGAGATAGTTCAAGATCAGTCCTTGATATTTCTTATAATATGATCAATTCTCAATTATCAGAAAATACTGGCTTCTCCAGCTATAAATCTTATAATTCGAGGAATAATTTTATTAAATTAAATCCTTCTTTCACTAATACAGATAGTTTGCATTTTAATCTTAAAAAGTCTAGCCAGGCTATTGGCATTGGCTTAGATACGGCTTTCTTGCCTAAAGTTGATTTTTACAATACTTTAAGACCAAATCCTGCAGGTTCAAAGCCAGATCTTGGTGCAATTGAGTCTGAAGTTGGAGTTGCTGGACCTGAAATATATGCAATCACAGCTACTGATAGGTTAGTTAGACTATCCTGGAAAGTTATTGATACTTCAGGTATTGCTAAGTATAGAGTATATAAAAGTGCTATTGATAGTTTGCCAACTACTTTAATGTTTGAATCTTCAACACAAAATGTAAGCTCAATACTTGACTCAATTGTTTCTTATGATAGTTCTTATAGTTACAGAGTGAAGTCTGTAAAACGAGATGAGTCAACAAGTGATTTTAGTGATCCAGTAAAAATCAATATTTATAAATCACCTACTGTTGTTAAGCCTATTGATAGCACATACTATGTTAAATTAGCTGATACATTATCATGGGTAGCTGTAAATGGAAATGTTAATTATTCTGTAGAATTTTCAAAATCAAGAAACTTTATTTTTAAAGACAGTTTTGTCACTAAAAATAATTTTATTCCACTTACTAATTTGCAATCAAATACTAATTATTATTGGAGAATAAAGGCTGCTGATAATATTGCTAGTAGTTTATGGTCAAGCCCTTATTATTTTCAAACACTAATTACTAAGCCAATAATTTCAGATACAATAGCTGTGTTAGCAGATAGTTTTAAACTTAAATTTAATATTGATACTACTAATATTAAGTTTATAAATATCTTCAAAAGTATAAATGACTCTACTTATACTTTATATCAAAAAATTCTTAATGCTACTTCCTTTGTTGATACGCTTGCCTTTGATAGGATTAATTATTTTAAAATTCAATTAATCAATAGAAATGATAAAGTAAGTGATACAAGTAGTTCAGTAAAAGTTATGACTTACAGTGTCCCATTATTAAATTTACCTTCAAATAATACTACTGGACTCACACTTACCCCAGAGTTCACCTGGTCTCATCTCGTCCAAACAAGATTTAATAATATTCAAATTTCTCGTGATACATCATTTGGTAGTTTTATTGCTGGATATGATACTATAGTTGTTGGCAAATCATTTATGATTATTGATAGTAACAAAATAGTTCCAAATACCAATTATTACTGGAGAGTTAGAGTTGGGGATGCAAATGGCTTTAGTAATTGGACACATAGGTCATTGTTTCAGACAATGATCGAGTCACCTGTATTTAATACAATAAAACCAGGTAATAAGACTGATACTTTACGTTGGACTTTAAGGGGGGATAGTGCTAGGTATTACAAATCTTATATTTATCGCGATACGGTCCCTAATCCAACAATTTTATTGGATAGTGCAAATAACAGTACTTCATTTTATATTGACACTAATCATTTGCGTCTAAATGTTAAGTATTATTATAGAATTAAAGCTGTAAATATTGAAAAGATTATAAGTGATTATAGCATTAATTTATCTGCAACTCCTTACAATATTAAACCAGTAGCGAAGGGTTTAGTTGATAAAACTTATAAAGATGTAGGTATTTATAGTAGTGTTAGATTAAATCAAACCTCTTTAAATTCCTACGACGTTGATGGTAAAATTGTGAATGTTAAATGGTTTGTAAATGACAGTTTAGTTAATACAGGCGATAGTGTTTTAGTCTATTACTATAAACAAGGTAGTAATCTGTTAAAGATGGTTGTTATTGATAATGATGGAGATACTGATAGTACTAGTGCTATGATAACACTTAGTGCTTTTGAAAAACCTTTTAAAGCAGGATTTTTAGGTGGTATTACTGCGGTAAGCCCAGATATCATATACACTGCGGATACTTCATTTGATCCAATTAATGGATCATCAATAAGTATGTTGGATAGAAACGGTAATTCTATATATCCATTAGTTGTGAGTTCTAAAATATTCACAACCCCTTCTGTTTCTTCTGATTCTTCTGTATTTATCACAAGTGGTAGTTCTTTGAACGGATTTAGTAAAACAGGTGTGCCATTATGGTCTACCATTCCACTTGGGGGATTGTCATTTGTAACTCCTACAATAGATTCGCTATTTAGTAGAATTTATGTTGGAGTTTCTAATAAAAACTTCTTTGCTATTGACTATAAAACTGGTAAAGTAGCTTGGAATTTAATTGGAGACGCACCAATTAATGCTTCTGCAGTAATTACCGGCGATCGTAAACTAGTTTTTACAAGCCAAGCTGGAACACTATATGGTTTTGACATAAGAACAAGTTCGGCACAAACAGCAGCTAAATGGTCTACTAACTTCGGAGAAAATGTAACTAAATCACCTGCTGTAGATTCTTTAAACAATCTTATTATTGGAACTGAAAGTGGCAAGGTTGTTAAGGTTAAATTAAATGATGATGGTACTGTTTCTAAATTATGGACAGTAAGTATTAATGCTGCAATTCAAACATCACCTGTGATAGATGCAGATGGATATATTTATATAGGTAACCAAGCTGGAGATTTTTATAAGTTAAATCCAGACAATGGAAATATTCTTTGGAAGTACTCAACTGGTGCTGCTATAAAATCAACACCATCTATATCTGAATTTGGAAGTATTTATGTTTCCAATACTAATGGTGTAGTAACTGCACTTAATAGTCAAAAAGCTATAAAATGGACTTATCAATCAGATGGGCCTATTTCAGCTAATATGCTATATATTGACAACATGTTATATGTAGGAACTGAGACCGGTAAGTTTTTTGCTATCTATGATAATCCTGCAACTAATACCGTCAATACAGGCTTGTCAATAAATGTTGATCCTAATCGCTTAAAAACATATAACTATGGTAGTATGGCTAGCACTAAGTCGTTTAGTATAAACGAAGAGAATGCCTATTATTATGATGAATTTAAGAAAGGTAATTTCTCTTTTGATTTTACAAGTGACATTGTTGTAGCTAAAGCGCCAGTATGGGGAACTTTCCAAGGAAACTACCGTAGAACGGGTAGTAAGACATTTGAGTGTCCTGCAGTGCCAGTATTGAAAATTCCTAATTGTATAGAATCTGCAGATTCAATCAAAATTTCTACATCAAGCTTAGATAACAAATTCTGGGTGGTAAATGATGTGGTCTTGAATACTGTCACAGATACAGCAATATATGTTAAACCAACTGATAAGTTTAAAGTCATGGCATATAATACTAATGGGTGTAATGTTTATTCAAGTGACCCGTTAGTGATTGTTAATTCAACTATTACTAAACCTAAAATTGTCACAAATACTGGTACCACAAAATTCTGTGAAGGAGATAGTATTGTATTATCATCATCTATTTCAGCGAATAGTTTTAAGTGGAATTATTTAGCAACTTCTGTAGATGGAGCTACAAACAAATCGCTTAGCACAAATTTACAAGGTGCTTATAGTGTTACTGCGATTAATGAATATGGTTGTAAGTCAACTTCTGACATTGCTTTAATATTATCAACACCTAAGGCAGTTATTGCCCCAATTGATGGTAATAATTCTTCTTGTGTTGGTACTATTTTAAAACTAAGTAATTTAACTATTGGTGGGTCTTGGTCAAGTTCTTCTGCATCAACAGCTACTATTGACAATTTGGGTAATGTAACAACATTGGCGTCCGGAAATACAGTAATTAGTTATACAATAAATAACAACGGTTGTATTAATTCTAGTCAATTAAGTTTCAAAGTTAATGCAAGTCCAGCGTTGCCTAAAGTTGATAATATTGAATTTTGTGTAGGAGGTACTCCAAGTGCATTAACAGCAAGCTCAATAGGGGGACATAGCTTAATGTGGTATGGGACTAATTCAATCGGTGGCGAAGCGAGTGGTACGGCACCAATTCCTTCTTCAAGCGCAGCAGGGACTTCCAATTATTATGTAAGTCAAGTAAATAACAATACAAGTTGTGAAAGCCCAAGAGCTAAAATTATGGTTACTGTTTCTCCTGCACCTGCTGCACCTTCAATTTATAGAGACTTAACTGGAAATTTAGTTTCAAGTGGCTCTGCAGGAAATCAATGGTATAAGAATGGTATAGAAATTACAGGGGCTAATGCATCTAGTTTTAAACCAACAGAGAACGCAAATTATAGTGTTAAGATTACTGGTTCATGCGTTAGTCCAATGAGCGCTACTTATTTCTTTGTAATCACAGATATTATTAATATAAATTCAAGTGAATTTATCAAATTAGCTCCTAATCCAATAATTAATAATGTCAATATTAGTTTTGCACTAAAAGGTTATTCTAAATTAAATATTGATGTATTTAATTTGTCAAATGGAACTAAGGTTGCTAGTAAGAAAGACGTTTATTCTGAATCTTCAATATCATTTGAATCCTTATCAGCTGGAGTATATTTATTCGAGGTCTATTCTACGGATGGAAAAATTAGTTATCAATTTAAAATGGTTAAATTATAATATATGAAACATATAAAATTTTTATTACTTGCACTACCATTAATTGCTATATCATGTAGCAAGTCGGATGGGGGCACACCTACACCTACTCCTACGCCTACATCAACTGAGTCAGCGATAGCCTTTTCCATAACACAGGATCCAGGTGCTGGTGTGCTTGGAGTAGTAGGTACTTCACAAGCTTTAAATATAAAAGTAACATCAACATTACCTTCTGCTGGAGTTAATATAGATGTTAGCGTGAAAAAAGACCTTGATAATAGTACAGTTTTCTCTAATTCTTCATCAAGTGTAGCAGCTGATGTTACTACTACTATTACTGGATTAACCCCTGGGGTACAATGTACAGCTACTGTAGTAGTAACTTCAAAGTCCACCTCTTCAAATAATAAAACAGTATCGTTTAAATTGGCAGCAAAGTAACAAGTCCCCTTTTTTATGTCTTACCCTTCATACAACTCCAGGGGTAAACCATCTGGGTCAGAGAAAAAGGTAAATCGTTTATTGGTAAGGTTGTCAACTCGGATGGGTTCACATTGTACTTTGTTTAAGCTTAGCGCTTCAATTGAAGCTTCTATATCCGTAACACTAAATGCCAAATGTCTCAAGCCGGTTGATTCAGGTTGAGAAGGGCGCATTGGTGGGTTAGGGAAAGAGAATAATTCAATAATATAGGTGCCGTTTAGGGCTAGATCCAATTTATAGGAGTTACGCTCGGCTCTATATGTTTCCTTTATAATTGTAAGTCCTAGTATCTCTGTATAGAATTGCTTAGACACTTCATAGTCTTTACATATTATGGCAATATGGTGTACTGTTTTTAGGTTAATCATATTAGTGGGATAAATTATAATTGATGTTATATTTTGAATAATAGACCCACTCAAATTACTAAGGAACTTCGGAAAACCTATCGGCTTTTGCACAATTTTATCTCCACTTATAATAATATACCTTTGCGGCATGAACCCAATTAAAAAGCAATCTCAATTCTATCTAATTCTGATTCTAGGTCTTTTATCGGCCATCGGGCCTTTGTCAATTGATATGTATTTGCCAGCATTTCCAAGTATCGCTAAAGGCTTACATACGACTGTTTCCTCAGTGATGCTATCCTTGTCTTCATTCTTTGTTGGTATTTCGGTAGGGCAGTTATTGTATGGCCCTTTATTAGAAAGGTATGGTCGTAAAACGCCTTTGTATTTTGGATTGGGATTATATGCCATTTCCTCTTTTGCATGTACCACAGCCATGTCGGTTGAAACTTTAATTGTGTTTAGATTTTTTCAAGCATTAGGTGGTTGTGTTGGAATGGTAGCATCAAGAGCCATGGTTCGTGATTTGTTTGAAGTGAAAGATAATGCAAAGGTATTTTCTACCTTAATGTTGGTGGTTGCGGTATCTCCAATTATTGCTCCAACACTGGGTGGTTTTATTACAACCTATTTTGGATGGAGATATATTTTTGGAATGTTGATTGTTGTGATTGCATTAATCATTCCAGGTATCTATTTTTTACTTCCAGAAAGTAAAAAACCAGATCCTAACTTTTCTTTAAAACCTAAAGCCATTTTAAGTGGTTTTGCAACAATTGTAAAGCATCCGCAATTTGGAGTATATACTTTTACAGGAGCAGTGGCGTATGCTGGATTGTATGCATACATAAGTGGATCACCGTATGTTTTTATGGAAGTATTTAAAGTAACTGAACAGCATTACGGATGGATTTTTGCCATTGTTGCAGCAGGGTTAATTAGTGCAAGTCAATTGAATAGCGTTTTGCTTAAAAAGTATAAATCAGAACAAATTATTAAAGGCGCACTTAGCTTTCAGGGAGTTATCGGAATACTGCTAGTATCAAGTTCTCTTTTTGGTTTTAGTGAACTGTATTCAACTATTGCTTTAGTGTTTCTTTTTCTTTGTTGCCAAGGTTTTATTTTCCCTAATGCTTCGGCATTATCCATGGCGCCATTTGGACATAATGCAGGAAATGCTTCGGCCTTAATGGGTTTTATTCAAATGAGTGTGGGTGCTTTTATGTCGGCAATGGTGAGTGTGCTTCATAACGAGACTACTTTGCCTATGACCGGAGTGATGGCGTTTTGCTCACTTACCGCCTCTCTTATTTATGCCATCGGTAAAAAGGTAATTGTTCAAGAAGCCAGTGTTGAGCTGGTGGAGGAGGAGGAAGTAGAGATGATGAATACGTTGTAGGGGGGATACTATGGTTAGAGTAGTTATCCTATTAATTCATTTCGTTTCTAATTTTCATATGAAATTATAAATATCCTTTATATGTAATTTCTTATAATGTATGTATTCATGATACCATACTTGCATAATCCGTAAATCATACTTTTTAAAATATCTAAGAATTTCCTGATGGAGTATCTTATGCATGATTTAATTTAATAATATAAATTATGTATAAATTTACTTTCAGAGTGATTACTCTTGCATTATTGCTAATTGCAACAAGTCAGGACGATTTATTTGCACAAGCACCTTTAGGTTTTAATTATCAGGGAGTTGCATTGACTAATGCAGGTACGCCGGTAGCAACAAAAAAAATATCATTAAGGATATCTTTAATTGAGTCTACACAATTAGGAAATCTAGTTTATCAAGAAACACATGGTGTAAACACAGATGCCTATGGACAGTTTTCGGTGATTATAGGTAATGGTCAAGCAGTAAATGGGAAAATGAGTGATGTACAATGGAATAAATTTCCGTACTATTTAAAAGTCGAATTAGATTTAGATGGAGGTACTTCTTTTGTTTTTGTTGGGACATCTCAATTATTGTCAGTACCATATGCACTTTATGCTAATAATGCTGGTGCAGCAAGTATAAGTGTAGATAGTGTAAAAAATGAATTGACTACAATTAGGTTATCACAAAAAGGAGATAGTATCATTTTAAGCAATAATAGAGGTGCTGTTTATGTGCCAAAAATTGATTCTCTTTCTAAGATTGTTACTCAATTGGCTTCTATAAAAACAGGAACAATTAAATCAATAAAGGATTCTGTTTCAAAACTGCCTAATGGTATTGCCATCGGCTATAATGCATTGAATAATTTTGATAGCACTGCTTTGAATAGTTCTAATATTGCATTTGGTCAAAATGCTGGGGTGTCATTAACTAAAAAGAATAATAGTGTTAGTAATAACGATAACATATTAATTGGTCAAAATGCTGCAGCATCAATTAATTCCTCAAACACTAACAATGGGGCATATCAAAATATTATGATTGGTAATGGTGCAGGACAAAATACAAATTCATTGGCATCGCAAAATATTGTTATAGGACATGAAGCTGCCAAAAATTCAAACGGTACATTAGGTACAAAAACCAGTGTGTTTAATAATAACGTCGCTATTGGTGCCAGAACTTTAAAGTCTGCCATAGCTTCTGAATCTAATGTTTCAATTGGGGTTGATAATATGAATGCTTCAACACAAGTGAATCGTAATACCATGATTGGCTCAAATTCAGTAAATAAGTATAATGGAGATGATAATGTTATTATTGGAGCTGAAATGCTTCAAGATTCTAGTTCAAATGGGAGTAAGAATGTCATAATTGGATCAATCGTTGCAAAAAATATTAGAGGAAGTAAGAATGTAATTTTAGGTTATAAGGCAGCGTATGACTCTTCATTTTTTAATACTAATAACAAATTAATTATCGCTAACGATTCTACTAGAACACCTTTAATATTGGGGGAGTTTGATAATAAGAAGGTTACTATCAATGGAGATTTAACGGTAACTGGTAAATTGAATGGAAGTAGTGGGTCGAATGTTTCTCTAGCTGATTCAAAAGGGAATATAGCAGTAGGTAATTCAAGTCTTGTAAATAATAAAACGGGGTATGGTAATATTGGGTTAGGCCTAAACACTCTTAATCTTTTAGATTCTGGTTCTAATAATATAGCTATTGGTGCAAATACATTAACTAAGATGGTAGTAGGAGGTGGTGGTCAAGGAAGCCAAAATATAGCACTTGGTATGAATTCGTTGATGAATTCTACCGGAAACGGGAATACTGCACTTGGTGTTCAGACATTACAAACTGCTACAACTGCAAGTTGGAATACTGCAGTTGGAGAACACTCTATGGCCGGTTTGATTTCGGGTTCTAGTAATGTTAGTATTGGATATATGAGTATGATTAGTTCAAGTGGAGACGCCTCAAACAATGTGATTATTGGAAGAGGAAGTGGGCAATCAGTATCATCCAATAATAATGTTGCTATTGGATCACAATCAATGGTTTCAAATACCACAGGTTCAGAAAATATTTCGATTGGGTATACTAGTTTGTATAATAATAAAACGGGTAGTTCAAATGTTGCTATAGGTGTTAATGCAGGCACTTTAATTGACAGTGGATCAAATAATATTTTTTTAGGGAATAATGCTGGAAATGATAGTGCTTTTGTTAAATCAAACAATAAATTAATAATTGCTAATTCAAATACTAAAACACCACTAATCTATGGCGAATTCGATAATAAAAAATTAACTATTAATGGTGATTTAACAGTAACTGGAAAGTTGAATGGGGGAAGTAGTTCGAGCGTAAATAATTTTATTGATACACTTGGCAATTTATTTATTGGTAAAAGTGCTTTAAAGTCAAATACAACAGGGTGGAGTAATTTAGCTATTGGAGAAAATGCATTGACAAGAAATACAACCTCTGATCGAAATCTTGCAATTGGACAAGAATCTTTATCTCATAATACTATAGGTGGTTATAACTTGGGGGTTGGTACATATACCTTATTTAGTAATATAAATGGTCAAAGGAATGTTGCAGTAGGTATGAATTCTTTAATAAGCAACACATCTGGTGATAACAATACATCACTTGGTTTTTATTCATTATCAGGTAACACAACAGGAGGAGGGAATGTTGCCATTGGAAGTAATAGTTTATATAAAAATAAAACTGGTGTTAATAATATTGGCATTGGAACTGATGTAATTAGTTCTGATTCTATAGGAAGTTATAATGTTGCAATTGGGGTGAATGCTGGAGGTAAATTATTAAGTGGCGATAACAATATTTTTTTAGGTAGCAAGGCTGGGTTTAATAATCAATTTGTAAATTCTAGTAATAAATTAGTGATTCAAAATGACACATCACTTACGCCATTAATTTATGGCGAGTTTGATAATAAGAAATTGACAATTAATGGAGATTTGATTGTAGGTGGTAAAATTGTATTTAAGTCTTTAGACACATTTGGAAACTTTGCTTTAGGTGACAGTGCCTTGATTTCAAATATTCCTAGTGATACAACTTCAATTGGAAATACAGCAATTGGATGGAAATCGCTAAGGAATAATACAATTGGTGGTCTAAATACTGCAAATGGGTATTTATCACTTGCTAATAATATAGATGGTTCTTTTAATACTGCCATTGGGTCTAATTCTCTTTTTTTTAATACTACCGGTTCAACTAATACCGCCTCTGGTGACCATTCGCTTTATTCAAATAAAACGGGTTCTTCTAATATCTCATATGGTACTAGCGCACTATATAATAATATTTCGGGTTCTTCAAATAGTGCAGTTGGATTTGCTAGTCTATTTTTTAATATTTCTGGGTCTTCAAATACTGCATTCGGAAAGAGATCATTATATAGGAATACTTCTGGGTATTCAAATGTTGCTAATGGAGCAGCTAGTTTATATAATAATTTAAACGGCTCAAATAATATAGGTATAGGTGACAGTAGTTTATTCTTTTCAATTTCTGCTAGTGGAAATACTGCGGTTGGTTCAAAATCACTTTACTCAAATACTACTGGATATTCAAACACTTCTTTAGGTTTGCGTTCGCTTTCTTCTAATTCTATTGGTTTTAGGAATACAGCAATTGGAGATAGCTCTATGTATAGCAATACTACTGGTTCGTATAATACTGGTTTAGGAGGATTCTCATTAAATAATAATACAAGTGGCTATAATAATACTGCAATGGGATTTAATGCTTTATTTAATAATAGTACTGGCTATAATAATACTGCAATTGGATTAGATGCGTTGCATTTTAGTACAAGTGGCACAAATAATATTGCAGGTGGTACAGCATCATTATATTTTAATACATCTGGTAGTGATAATACTGCTTATGGAATTTTCTCATTGTATGCAAACACATCAGGAAGTAGAAATACTGCAATAGGTATTCGAGCGGCTTCTTCAAATACAACTGCCACCAATAATGTAGCAGTTGGGTATGAGTCATTGAACAATACAACTACTGGCATTGCAAATACTGCAATTGGATACCAAGCTTTAAAAGCAAATACTATTGGCAATCAAAATATTGCATTAGGTAATTATAGCCTAGGAGCAGACACTTCGGGTAGTAGCAACACGGCAATAGGAAGTTTTGCAGGTGGGATATTGCAGAGAGGTGATAGTAATATATTTATTGGGAACTATGCTGGTGCAAATAAAAATTTTATAAATACAAGTAATAAATTAGTCATTCAAAATGATTCATCAAAGACGCCTTTGATTTATGGAGAGTTTGATAATAAAAAATTAACAATTAATGGAGATTTGATTGTTACAGGTAAAGCAACTCTTCAAAAAACAGATTCTATTATCTCGGCTTTAAATAAAAGAGTAGATAGCCTTTACGCTATACTTACAAGAGTTCCAACTAGAATTGATTCATCTGCATTGTTGCAGCTTGCACCAATTATAGCAAATAAATTCTTGGATAGTACATTTTTACCAGCAATAAATTTAGATGGGAAAAGTAGCTATATCAATATTGGGTCAACAAATTTAGCATCAGCCTTATCGGGTAGCAATTGCACTATAGAATTTTGGCTCAAAAACACTAAAAAAAGTACAATTAATCAAACTATTTTTTCAACTGGGTATGATTATAGTGGACAAGGCATAAATGTCAATTTGAATTCTGGGAGGTTGACTTTTTCTTTTGCAAATTTCAATCATCAAATTAGTTTAGATTATCCAGATGATTCTTTGTGGCATCATGTATTATATACTAATAAAGAGAAAACAGTAAGCATAATTTATTTAGATGGAATTGAAAAAATGAGATCGAATAATACAGGTTTGAACATAGGTTCTAGTCAAAGACTTTCGATAGGAGCGGCTGTAATTGGAACCAATCCTCAAGAATTTCTTCTAGGATCATTGAGAAAATTGAGAATCAATAAAGGAGTTTTATATAATTCAAATTTTACTCCTAGTTACACATATGGGAAAATTGACTCAACGATTGCTTTTTGGGAATTAAATGACTTGGGTACTCACATTAAGGCAAATGATTCCGCATATAACGGTACACTTTATAATGGTTCTTGGAGTGTTTTGGATTCTAGCAAGTATGTTAATTTAAATGATAGTCTAGTTGCATATTATCCATTTTCTGGTAATGCCAATGATAGTTCAAAGAACGGATTAAATGGTACTGTTAACAAAGCTATTTTGACATCAGATAGGTTTGGGAATTTGAATAGCGCATATTCATTTAAAGATAGTTCTTATATAAATATTTTAAATAGTGTCAGTTATAATACATATCCTTTTTCAGTAAGTCTATGGGTGTCTTATGATTCATTGAATATGCCTGGAGGAAATCTATTTAGCAAGTATACACCAGCTGGATGGAATGGGTTTAGCTTGCTAACTTCAACAGGTGCTAGCGAGAATTCGGGATATATTTATCCTTATTATCTTACTGGTGACGTAATCCCTAATGGACTCATTGGTGGTTATGGACTGCCCGAAACAAAATTTGTCATTAACAATATTCCAACAAAAAAATGGGTAAATGTAATAATGACAGTAGATCAATCAGGGGGTAAGCTTTATTTAAACGGGACGTTAATAGATTCTCTAGATTGGAGAACCCCCGCTAAGGCTTGTGATAATAATCTAAATTGGAAAATTGGTGGTGCATATCAAGGTGATGTTTGGTTTAAGGGTAAAATCGATGATTTAAGAGTATATAAAAGACCTTTAAATTCAATTGAAATTAAATATTTAAGTACACACTAGTGAAAAACTTATTATACATATTTGGGTTTGTCTTGATGCTAAATCAAGGTTATGCACAAACCATTAAACGTGCCTCCATAAATTCCATTGGATTTTCTAGTCCTAATGTGAATTTTTCAGTAGGGCAGTATATGGCTGGCAACTATAGTTCTGGTACTAATAAAATTACTGTGGGTTTTCAACAGCCTGTTAGGATTATGCTAGATACTACAGTTGGCATAATAGGGGATTTAAGTATTTGCCCTGGAGACACCACTATTATAAAAGCAAATAGTTCACCTTTTTATAGTTGGTTTAAAAATGATACTCTTATAAAAGCTAAGGATACTACTCTGATTAAACTCTCGCAAAATGATACTGGTGTTTATCGAATAGCCTATTCCGATGGGTTAGGTCATTTTGATTCTTCTCGTAAGGTAATAATTACCAAAAGTCCATTTCAAAAACCACCTAGTCCTAGTATTTTCAGAGATACTGCAGGTAATTTAACTTCAAATTATAACACAGGGAATCAATGGTATAAAAATGGTTCGATAATTGTTGGTGCTACAGATTATAAATACAAGCCTACTGAAAACGCATCTTACACAGTTACTACTACACAAAATGGTTGTGCAAGTTTGAAGGGCACATCGTACTTTTTCCTTGTTACTGATATTATTAATTTAGATGATAATCAATTTATTAAAGTTGCCCCTAATCCATATACCACTAATCTTTATTTAAACTTCTTTTTAATTAAATATTACACACTTAATGTGGATGTATTTGAGATGAATAGTGGAAGAATAGTTGCGAATAAAATGATGGTAAGTTCTGGTGCTAATTTGAATTTAGGAAGTCTTTCACCTGGTATTTATGTATTAAGAGTTTATTCAAATGATCTTAAAATGACATATACATTTAAGGCAGTAAAATTATAATAATATGAAAAAGGTAAAACTGTTATTAGTTTCAATCCCCTTTTTTCTTTATTCATGTAGTAAAGGAGGGGATAATCCTACACCGACCCCTACACCAACTCCCACACCTACGCCTACAGAATCTGCAATAGCTTTTTCAATAGCTCAGGATCCAGGGGCAAGTGGAATTTTAGGAGTGGTTGGAACTTCACAAACCATAAGTGTAAAAGTAAGTTCAACTTTGCCAGCAGCAGGTGTAAATATTGATGTAACTGTAAGAAAGGATTTAGATAATACATCAGTATTCACAACATCAACATCAAGTGTTGCTGCTGACAATAGTGTAAATATTACTAGCTTAACACCTGGCGTTTTATGTACAGCTACGGTAGTTGTAACTTCTAAATCAACTTCAACAAATAATAAAACCGTGACATTTAAATTGGCGGCTAAGTAATTGCAATCCGAGCCACACAATTCACTACAAAAGACTACAAAAGCGTGCCATAAGCACAAAAAAAGTAACTCAGATTTCTATACGATTTCGGAGTTTTTGTTTAATGATTATAGGCTCCATTTGAGCTGATATTTAGGGGAATTTCCCAAGAAAAAGGGTGGAGGTAAAGGTTTTGTTTGAAATCATTAATTTATTGTAAAGCATTTGATAATATTGTTACTAATATGTAATTAAATTCATATACTTTTTGATTAAAAATATACTAGTTTTGATTTACCCTCATTTAGTTGATTTCGGCTGTCTTTTATGAATTTTTAATATTATTTTATGTGTGGAATTTTTAAGAAAATATTTTTAGTTTCATTTTCTTTTGTCAGTTTTTTAATTTGTTATTCTCAAAGTAATATTCAGTTTAAGGCAACTTCAATTAAGCCGGGAGATTCTTGTACTATAATAATACAAAAAAGCTCGGAAAATTTTTATGAAAAAAAATTAATAGCTGGGTCGGATAGTACTGTTTCTTATACTTTTAGTAATATTTCAAATGGGAAATGGGCTTTAAAAATTGATGCAACTGGGTATTATTTTCCACCTACACAAGTATTTGATCTTACGAACAAAAGCATTGTAGTTGAATCCAAACTTGTTTTGATTACATTGTCAAATTCAGTAGACTATGTATATAAATGGGAGGATGATAGTAGTTATTTAGGGCACGCTCAACAAAGTTATATTAATGGACAACCTGATTATAAGGTTATAAATGATCCAATTAAAGTGCCAGATGACTTTTCAAGTATCAATCTAATTAGTATTTCTGGGATAGCACTAACCAATAAAATTACTTCATGGTCTTCAGAAGATGCCTATAGACTTTATCAAATGGTTAAAAGAGTTCCATTATTAAATGCAAGTAAAGGGCTATTGTCAACCAATACTGCAAATGTGAGTTCTGTTTGGGCCATAACTGATGACGATGTTGTTGATGATATTTCTGTAACCGAAACAAATGGGATTAAATATGTTACAGTATCAAGGAAAGCCTTTGTTTATGCAACTCCTCTAGTTGCTGAATTAGATGGAGTTAAAGGTAGATTTTTTTCAAAAAGGTTGTATAATGCGGTAATTGGATTTGCAACAAATTTCGGTAATGATGCAAGTGCAATTGCTACAATTGCCGATCAAAACTTTGGAATTAAATTTCTAGATCCTGGGACTGAATTAAGAACTTTAATGAATGAAGATGCTAGTAATTTCCAATCGTTTTCAGCATTTGAAAAGCTTACAATTTTGTCGATGTTTGAAGAATTGCCCGATGGTATGCATGTTCAGTCAAATTTCAAATATCTAGTTCATAGAATCGCAGGTCAAGATAACCCTAGATATCCTTCAGCAGCAGCAATAGCATGGACTGGGATGAAGACAATGGAGTTTATGCAAAAAGCATTTAATACTCCAGATTATGGTTTTATACAAAGGTTAGTATTGCATGAAAAATCACATTTTTTGTGGGCTGGTCTATTTGATCAAAAGTTAAAAGATGATTGGGTTACAATTGGTGGGTGGTATTTGGATCCTACCGCACCTACTGGATGGTCAACAACAAAAACTACTGAATTTGTTTCGGCATATGCTCATGCTAAAAATCCAGATGAAGATATGGCAGAAACTGTAGCAACCTATGTTACAAACCCGGATTTATTAATGTCTAGATCTATTAGTAAATTTGAATTTATAAGGGATAGGGTAATGCATGGTACTAGATATGTTGCCATGATTAGAAAAGATTTGACATTTACTGTATATAATTTATCTCCAGATTATAATTATCCTGGTAAAATTGAAGGAGTTAATGTTAGTGTTGTTGGTTTGGCTAATGAAGATAAAAAACTTGTTATTGAATTAAAAATACACGCAATTGATTCTTTAAAAGACGGGGCATCTTATGGTTTTACTAGAATCTCAAGTTCAATTGGCACTTTTTTTGATATGTATTTAAATCAGGTTAATGGCAATCCATTTTTACTTAGGGGTGAAATTTCAATTACAAAATTTGCAAAAAATGGATATTGGACTGTTAATCAAATAATGATAGCAGATGCTGTTGGTAATAAGAGATATGAAAATAATAACACTTTTGGTCTAAAAATATTTATAAATAATCCGTTAGAAGATTTATTGCCAGCAAAATATAAAGAAGGAACACTAAATCTTTCTCTAGGTAATTCAAAGTTTTCAAGTTTCGCTACATATGAAACGTCTAGTGGAAACAACTATCAATTTGTTCAAGCAAAATTTGATGTTGTAGAGAAAAATGCAATTTCATACATTGGAATAAATTTCGCAATGCCTACTAATCAAAAGGGTGTATATAAAGAATTGCAATTTGGTGTTTTGTCAGGAGATACAAATTATGTAAAGAGAGATGTATTAGATAAGGAACTATCTCATGTTACTTATAGGTATCCAATCCCAGACTATTATCCAACAGGTTATTATCCCATTACTCAGATATATCTTAAAGATGAGGCTCAGAATGAATTTCGCGAAACCTTCATGAATGATACTACTGGGTATAAGGTAAATGCTAATCAACAAAAGCATGTTAGAGACAGTATCTTAATACAAACAAATTTTTCGGATTATTTGCCCCCAGTTTTAGATGTAAATGCTATTAATATTAAAGCTACACCTACAAATCCATTGTCCCCAGATGGGGAGACTTTGTTTGAGATGGAGTTTTTTGCGAAGGATTCTTCTGATTATATTGGGCATGAAGCTGGAATTCAAAATGGGTATTATGTTTTAAGAGATCCGCAAGGGAAACAATTTGGATTTAGTATGCAAGGTGATTTTGATAAGATAAAAAACGATTTTTATTATTTATTAGCTGATCCAGATGGAATGCAAGGTGTTTGGAGAAAATATAAGGTTTCAACTTTATTGCCAAAAGGTTCTGCCCCTGGTTTATGGGGTGTTGAATCTATTTCACTTAGCGACAGAGCACAAAATGCAAAGTATTTTAATTTCGTTGAACTCGTAAGGTTTGATATTGAAGAAACGGATACTTCTTTAAAAGTAAATCCATCAATACAAATATTAGGAAAAACAGTTAATGCGAAATCAGTTGATTCGGTTTCGTTGTCAATTGCTTGTAATAAATGTGCTAATAAATTATATAGAGCTAGATTTTATAGTGATATGGGCGGCGAATCTGTATTGACTGAAGGAGTAATGGGTGCCGATTCTATTGTTATTAAAAATATTAATCTTAAAGGAGTAAATGACGGAGTATTATTTACAACTGTGTTTATTTTAGACACTTCAAAAGTATTGCTAGGTATCGGGAAAGCAGAATATAAGAAAGATGTTATTGCTCCAAAATCTTCTATTTTAAAAACTAATCTTTCAAATTTTGGAAAGAGTAATATCGATTCTCTAGTTTTAGATTTAAAGGTTAGTGAAAAAAATCTATCTTACAATTTGGTTTTAACACAAAATTCAATTGTAAAGACTAATTCAAGTAATAGTAATAATAATAGCAATAGTCAATCTATTAGGTCAATGGCAACTGTTGCCAAAGTTGGTGATTCTATAGTATTAGTAGGGGTTATTACCGATTCAGTGACTTCTTTAAAGAATATTCCATTTGCTAATTTTGAAGATGGATTAATTGGAATTAAAATCTACTACTATGATTCAGCAGGTAATCAAAGTAATGCTATAAGTTCTGTAATTTATAAAGACACTAAAGATCCAATTATTTCAATTGCCAAATCATCATCAACAGGTCTAAAAGCTAATTTTAGTATTATCTCAAATGAGTATATTTCAAATATTTTGAATAAGGATAGTATTACCATGCAAAATGGAAGTGTAGACTCTTTGGTGAAAATTAATAATAATACTTATAATTTATTCATTACTAGAAAGTGTGCAGATACAGTTGTGATTTCTATTAAACCTAATTCTTTTGTTGATACCGTTGGCAATAAAAGCACTTTAACTACTTTGCGATATGTAGAGAATTTAATTCCAATTGCACCTATCGTAAAAGACACTTCTTATTGTAATAATGCAATTGTTGATACATTGAAAATTGCTCCAACTTCTGGGAACACAATAATATGGTATGGGACAAATTCGATTGGAGGGACAGGATCAAGTACTTCATTAAAACCAAGTACATTAACTGTTGGAAATAGTATTTATTACTTAAGTCAAATATCAACTTTAACAGGTTGTGAGAGTCCTAGGGCAAAAATAAGTGTAACTACAAATGCAATACCTAATGCCCCAAGTTTATTAAGAGATTCTTCTAATTTCTTAGTAGCAAATTCAACTGGTGTCACGTGGTATAAGGATGGGACCGTGCTTCCTGATACTACTCAGAAATTCAAGCCATCAACTGGTGGTTCCTATACTGCTAAAACCACGCAAAACGGATGCACAAGTGCATTAAGTGTTCCATACTATTATTTAGTCACTGACATCATAAATTTAAATGCTGATGAGTTCATTAAGTTGGCGCCTAATCCTTTTGTAAGCCAGATGAATTTTGATTTCTTTGTAAAAGGATACCATAAACTTAATTTAGACTTATATGAAATTTCAACTGGACGTTTGGTGGTAAGTAAACAAGGTATATATGCGGGGTCGAAAATTCAATTAGGCAGCATTCCAAGTGGAATTTATGTGGTTAAGGTTACTTCTTCGGATTTTAAAATCTATCATCAATTTAAAGTTGTAAAATTATAAAACTGATAAATTTTTAAATATGGGCTAATTATTATTTTAATACTTCTTTACAATACTCCTTGAAATCCCAATTTTATAACTCACAAATCTATCATTTCCATTCTTGGCTGGTTTAAATGTTCCATTCTTTGTAGTAATGGCATCTGAGTTGCCAAAATTATCTATAATATCAGCAGTTGT
>CANFLP010000007.1 GCA_947447835.1 Bacteroidota bacterium | reverse complement strand
TGACAAACCCAAGCCACTTTCTTACCAGGAGTGAACTCCCCGTAGGTATGGTATGCTATTTTAAGCTTTGGCAAACTCACCCCACATTCAAGTGCAAAAGGCTGATTGTATTGATATATTGTTGGACCCATTTTTTCGAATTCTATTGCAAAGTAAGTATCTATTTGAATTACCTTTGCCAAAGGTACAAATTTTATACTTCCTATATACTAACAAGCATTAACCTATGGCTACTATTAATTTAAAGCGGATAGACGACGACTATCAATTTGTAACAACAGACGAAGCAGGACAAACTATGACAATGGATATCCCTGTGGACCAAGGTGGACATGGCAATGGCGTAAGACCTATGCAAGCTTTACTTAGTGCATTAGGTGGATGTAGTGGTGTAGACGTTGTGATGATATTAAAGAAGCAAAAAGAAACCATTGAAATATTTGAAATGGTCATTAATGGAGAACGTCAAGTTGGTAAAGAACCTGCATTGTGGGAAACCATTCATATTGTTTTTAAATTAAAAGGAACCATGACACAAGAAAGAGCCGAAAAAGCATGTGCCCTTTCGATGGATAAATATTGTTCAGTTGCTGCTACATTAAGAGCAGCAGGCGCGAACATTACCTGGAGCGTTGAAATTTTATAATTTAATTTTTCAACACCCCTGAATCAAATTTAGCAAGAACACATTTTAATACAAGTAGCATGAAGCATAATCAATCCAAATTAATTAGAACAAGAATTCCGCAGACATCTCAACATGAGCATGCCTCTCCTATGTTCTTGACAAGTAGTTTTACATTTGATAATGCCGAAGACATGCGTGCTGCATTTGCTGACGAATCGGATGCGAATATTTATAGTCGATTCTCTAACCCATCAGTACAAGAGTTTGTAGATAGATTATGTGTCTTAGAAAACGCCGAAGATGGATTTGCTACTGCGAGTGGAATGAGTGCAGTGTTTGGATCCTTTATGGCTTTATTGAAAAAAGGAGATCATATTTTATCTTGTAATTCTATTTTCGGAAGCACGCATACAGTGATTTCTAAATACTTACCTAAATACGGAATTGATTTTAGTTATGTAGGCGCAAGTGCAACTGATGCCGAATGGGAAGCCGCTATTACGCCTCAAACCAAAATGATTTATTTAGAAACGCCAACTAATCCAGGATTAGATGTGGTGGATATTAGCATGGTAAGTGCGATTGCTAAAAAGCACAATGTTATATTAAATGTAGACAACTGTTTTGCAACTCCTATTGGACAAACCCCAATTGATTTAGGTGCAGATTTAGTAGTGCACTCTGCTACCAAATGGATTGATGGACAAGGACGTGTATTAGGTGGTGCAGTGGTTGGTCGCAAGGATTTAATACATGATATTTATTTATTCTGCCGTAGCACAGGCCCTTCCCTATCTCCATTTAATGCTTGGGTATTAAGTAAGAGTTTAGAAACATTGGAAGTGAGAATGGATCGTCATTGCAGCAATGCATTATACATTGCTGAGAAATTACAGGGCCATGCAAAAATCAATTTTGTAAAATATCCTTTCTTATCATCACACCCTCATTTTGAAATTGCTAAAAAGCAAATGAAGAATGGTGGTGGTATTGTTTGTTTTGAATTAAAAGGCGGCCTTGAATCAGGTAGAACATTTTTAAATAGTTTGAAAATGCTTTCCATGACAGCTAATTTAGGCGATACCCGAAGTATTGCATCTCATCCAGCTAGCACCACGCATGCTAAATTATCAGAGGCCGAACGACAAGCTGTGAGCATCACTCCAGGATTGATTCGTATTTCAGCAGGATTAGAGCACAAGGAGGATATTTTAGACGATATATTACAGGCTTTGGAAGCTAGCTAAGGAGACTACTTTACACAATATTCAAGCCCTATAGCAATAAAATGTTATGGGGCTTTTTATTTGTGTCCTATAAACACATTCAATAGATAAAAATGGAAGGTTTTAGGTGCTATTTTTCAAATAAATTAGTATATTGAATTCGCTTAAAAACCAAACCAACGATTTATTTAACGATTGCGCTAGTGTTTACGCTAACGCCAAAAACCACACACTTATGAAATTAAAAACAGGTATTTTATTATCTGCCATGATGTTCCTCCAATATTATATTTGGGGAGCTTGGTATGTAACCATGGGAACTTATATGGGAGAAGTATTAAAGTCTTCGGGAGTTGATATTGGAGCTGCTTACAGTGCAGGTGCCATTGCAACCATCATTTCTCCATTCTTTGTTGGTATGATTGCTGACAAGTTTTTTGCCGCTCAAAAAATTATGGGTGTTTTACACTTAGTTGGTGCAGCATTGTTATTTTATGCTACCAAAGTGGACAATAGTAGCTTTTACTGGGTGATCTTAGTTTACTCTTTATTATACATGCCAACTATTGCCTTAAGTAACAGTGTTGCTTTTGCGCAAATGACTGATCCAGGAAAGCAATTCCCTTGGATTCGTGTATTTGGAACTTTAGGTTGGATTGTTGCAGGTTTAATCATTGCAAAATTAGGTATTGAGAAAACAGCTGGCACATTCCACGTTGCTGCAGCTATTTCTTTAACATTAGGGGTAATTAGTTTCATCTTACCAAACACACCTCCAAAAGGTGCTGGTACAAAAACTTCTGCTGCAAGTATTTTAGGCAAGGACGCTTTTGTATTATTAAAAGAAAAATCTTACTTGATATTTTTTGGCGCTGCCATCTTAATTTGTATTCCACTTTCTTTTTACTACGGTTTTGCTAATCCATTCTTAAACGAAGTGGGTTTAGAAAATGCAGCAGGTAAAATGACAATGGGTCAAATGTCTGAGGCGTTATTCATACTTGCTATTCCATTTATGTTCAATAAAATAGGTGTTAAAAAAATGCTTATTTTAGGTATGGGTGCATGGGTTTTACGTTATGTATGTTTTGCTTACGGAACCATGGATGCAAGTTGGATGTTATACGCAGGTATCATTTTACATGGTGTTTGTTATGATTTCTTCTTTGTTACTGGTTATATGTATACAGAGAAAAAAGCAGGCGAGTCTATTAAAAATGCCGCTCAAGGCTTATTCACTTTTGCAACCTATGGTGTAGGTATGTTTATTGGTACATGGTACAGTGGCTTTGTTGTTGATCAACATAAAACAGCTACTGGTCACGAGTGGACTAATATTTGGTTAACTCCAGCAGCGATTGCGGGTGCGGTGCTTGTAGCTTTCATTTTTTCATTTAATGAGAAAAAAGAAATTGCTGCTGCCTAAATTTATATTTCTAAAAGCCTATCCTTTGGGGTAGGCTTTTTTATTTATCAAGTCTCATAAAAAATAAAACAAATTCAAATGCGTATTGCAATGTTAGGAGCAGGATTCATTGGCCGTTTTTATGCCGATGCCTTGCAAGGTTATAGAAGTAAAGATAAAGTAGTAAGTATTTATGCACGTCGCGAAGAGTCGGCTGTAAAATTTGCTGCAGATTATAATTGTGCTCATTGGACTACAGATATGGAAGCAGCTATCTCCCACCCCGATGTGGATGTGGTTTGTATTTCATTGCCTAACCATGTGCATGAAGCAGCAGTGATGCTTTGTTGTAAGCATAAAAAAGCAGTCATGACCACTAAGCCATTAGGCCGTAATAGTGATGAAGCAAAAAGAATGTTGATTGCTGTTGAAGAAGCGGGCATTTTTAACGGCTACTTAGAAGACTTAGTGTATACTCCTAAGTTCATTAAAGCCAACCAAAGCGTTAAAGAAGGGGCTGTAGGCCGTATTCTTTGGGCTAAGTCTCGTGAGACACACCCTGGCCCGCATAGTGAGTGGTTCTGGGATATTAATCAAGCTGGTGGTGGATGTATTTTAGACCTTGGTTGCCACTGCGTAGAAATTTCTAGAAGTTATATTGGAAAAGATATCAGACCTGTAGAAGTAATGTGCTGGGCAGATACACAAGTAAAACCAATTGATGCCGAAGACCATGCTATTGGCTTGGTTAAATATGAGAACGGCGCTATTGGACAGTTTGAGGTAAGCTGGACTTTTAGAGGCGGACTTGATTTAAGAGACGAAGTAATGGGTACCGAAGGAACCATTTGGATTAATAGTTTTTTACGTACAGGTTTTGAAATGTTTACTACTGGAAAAGGTGGAGATTATATTGCAGAAAAAGCAGAGAGTGATAGAGGTTGGTTATTCCCAGTTGGCGATGAGTTAAATGAATTAGGCTACAACCATATGTTCATGGATATGTTTAACTCAATGGAAAAAGGCGAGGCACCTAAGGAAACATTTTATGATGGGTACGTTGTTAACTGTATTTTAGATGCTGCTTATAAATCGGCTAAATCTAAATTATGGGAGCCTGTTAAATTAGATATTTGGAGAGGTAAAGAAGGTCTGACTAAAGAAAGTCATTTAGTAGAATACGATGCAGACCATTATTTAGTAAAAGAAGAGATGACACATTATGGTGCTAAGAAATTAATCTTGAAACATAAAACAACTGGAAAGATAACGGAGCAAATTATCAATTAAATAAAAAGGCCCTTAATAAAATTTAAGGGCCTTTTTATTTTCCTTCTTATTATTTTTCGAGACCACCCGTAAACGGTGGCCTCGACTTACTTTAACCCTTTGAATAAAATTTAAGGGCCTTTTTATTTTCCTTCTTATTATTTTTCGAGACCACCCGTAAACGGTGGCCTCGACTTACTTTAACCCTTTGAATAAAAATTAAGGGCCTTTTTATTTTCCTTCCTATTATTTTTCGAGACCAAATATTATAATACCTTCTTGAACTTGTTAAAGTTCGTAACTGCTGTTACAATATTTTCAAATGGTTTTTTAGGAAAATCTTGTTCTAAGAAAAAATATTCCATTCCTGCAATATCTACGTGCTTAAAGGTTTCTTTAAAGTCATATACCCCATCTCCAAATGGCACAATCTCCCCTGTAGCCGTCATATCCTTAACATGCAATAATGGGAAACGCCCTTTATTGTTTTTGAATATTTCAACAGGGTCTTTCCCAGCTTTAAACACCCATCCCAAATCCAATTCCAGTTTCAAAAGAGCTGCAGGAATTTGAGTTGTAAAATAATCATAAGAAACAATACCATCTGTCATATCAAATTCCGTAGCATGGTTATGGTAGGCTAATTGCACACCCGCTTTTTTAGCTTGCTCCCCGGCGCGGTGCAATACCTCGGCAGATTTTTTAATATTATCCCCGGTTTCAATATTAATGCTAGCACAAACTATATAAGGAATACCCGCTTCAGCTACCTGATCTATAATCTCTTGGCTATTGTCTTGTAAATTTTTCATCACAGGAAAACTAATTGGTTTGCCGTCTGAACCATTTGGCAACTTAGCATTAGGTGGCATTTTAAAGGGAGTTCCCATCACATGGTGCGATCTCCATTCCATGCCCATATCTTGCAATAAGGCTTTAAATTCCTTTGGTTTCTTTCCATAAAATCCACCTTGCTTACTAAATGCAGACTCGATATTTTTATATCCAGCATCCGCCACTTTCTTTAATGTACCAACAGTATCAATATCCATCTCATTAAAGAGCGTGAACAACTGAATACCCGGCGCAGGCAATTTAGGACTAGCCAGGAAACTTTCTGCCCAGCTTGATTTACTTAGCATAGCACCTCCTACTGTCAGTGCAGCAGCTTGTTGTAGGAATTTTCTTCTTGAATTCATAATGGCATTATTAATATTAATTGAAAGCAATCATTGCGTTAGTATGACACAATATAAAAATTATAAGGGAGTTTATCAAAATATTTTTACCTTTAAAAACTATGTCAAAAAAGGTAGCTGTTCCTGCAAATCTTAAGTCTGTATTAGAGAAAGGTGACAAAATTTTCCAACCAGGTATTTCGGTGGATTGTGCCATATTTGGATTCCACGAAAATGTATTAAAGGTTTTGTTACTTAAAGTTAAGCAGTCAAATAAATGGGCTTTACCAGGAGGTTTTATTTTTAAAGACGAAACCATTGAAAAAGCAGCTTATCGCGTATTACATGAGCGTACAGGAGTAGATAATATATTCTTACAACAGTTTAATGCATTTGGAGACCCAAACCGTTCAGATCCAACCATTCATCAAAATAGATATCTAGAATATGGCATTAAAATTCCTAAAGAGAATTGGCTTGTACAAAGATTTATCACAATAGGGTTTTATGCTTTAATAGATTTTACCGAAGTTAAAATTGATGACGCCATTTCCAACGAAGGAGCAGAATGGATTGATGTGAATAAACTAAGCAACTTAATGATGGACCACGAAGCCATTGTATTAAAAGCATTGGAAGCTTTAAGAACACAGCTCGCCTACCTTCCTATTGGACGCAACCTGCTACCTAAGAAGTTCACCATGCCTGAGTTGCAGAAGTTATACGAAACCATCTTAGACCAAAAATTAGATCGTCGTAATTTTCAACGTAAGATGATTGGTTTTGGCATCTTAAATAAATTGAGCGAAACTAGAAAAGGCGGAGCACACAAAGCGCCCTTCCTGTACACTTTTAACGATAAGAAATATCAAAAGGCACTGAAAGAGGGCTTGTATGGTTCCTGGTAGCTACCCGCTATTTAACCCAATTTACTTTTACTGTTTTCACGTCGCGAGAATTAGGCCCAACCATAATTTGGAACTCACCTGCTTCCCAATCATACTTTAAATTCGTGTTGTAGAACTTTAATAACGCTGGTGTGATTTCAAAACTTATGTTTTTATTTTCGCCAGCAGCTAATTCAATTTTATTAAACCCTTTCAATTCCTGAACGGGTCTTGTAATACTGCCCACTACATCGCGGATATACAATTGAACCACTTCCTTACCTGCAACCGTTCCTGTATTTTTCACATTCACTGTAACAGTTAATTTTTGGTTTCCTTTTAAATCCTTTGCTGACAATTGAACATCGCCATATTCAAATTGAGTATAACTTAAGCCATATCCAAATGGATACAATGGCTCATTGCTAACGTCAATATAATTTGATTGGAATTTAGAAAACCATTTTCCAGTTAATGGACGTCCTGTGTTTTTATGATTATAGTAAATAGGAATTTGACCTACATTTTGAGGGAAACTCATACTCAATTTACCTGAAGGATTTACTTTACCTAATAATGCATCAGCAATAGCATCTCCTGCTTCTGACCCTGCAAACCAAACATCCAAGATAGCTGGTACATTTTCTTTTTCCCAATTCAATGTGATTGGTCGACCATTAAATAACACAAGCACTACTGGCTTACCTGTTGCTACTAATGCTTTTAACAAGCGTTTTTGCGCTTCTGGTATATCAATATTTGATTTAGAAGCACTCTCACCACTACTCTCAGCACCTTCTCCTATTGCGGCTACAATTATATCTGCATTGGCACTTACCGCCAACGCTTCATCAATCATTTGTTGTGCAGTTCTATTATCACGTGCAATATCTTTTCCAAACATAGTTTGACGATTTTGCATTTCGGCATCATCTTCTAAATTTGACCCTTTTGCATAGACAACCCTGCCATTTGTACCCACTGCATCAGTTAAGCCTTTTAATAAAGTTACAGATTGTGAATTATCTGCACCAACACTCCAAGTACCTGTCATGTTTTCTTTTGCATTGGCTAATGGGCCAACTAATGCAATTGTTTTACCAGCTTTAATTGGTAAAACATTGTTGTTCTTTAACAACACAAAACTTTGTGATGCAATTTTTCTTGCTTCAGCTCTATTCGCTGCAGTGAACACTTCCTTCGCAGATCTTGCTTCATTGCAATAACGATAAGGATCATCAAATAAACCCAAGTCATATTTTGCATCTATAATTCTTTCACATGCTTTATTGATTTGTGCCAATGTTACTTTTCCTTCTGCAATAGATTTTTTCATCGTATTCAAAAATCCTTCTCCCACCATATCCATATCCACACCTGCATTCATTGCTAAAGCATTCACTGTTTGAAAATCACCCATTCCATGCGCTGACATTTCTGGTATTCCTGTATAATCAGATACTACAAAACCTCCGAACTTCCATTGCTTTCTTAATACATCATCTACCAGCCATTTGTTGCCAGACGCTGGTACACCATCAATTTCATTAAAAGAAACCATCACCGAACCAACACCTGCATCAACTGCTGCTTTATACGGAGGGAAGTATTCATTATACATTCTTACTCTACTCATATCAGTCGTATTATAATCTCTACCGCCTTCGGCCGCACCATACAACGCGTAGTGCTTAACACAAGAAATAATAGTGTTAGGAGCAGATAAATCATCGCCTTGATATCCATGTACCATGGCTTTTGCAATGGCTGAACTCAAAAATGCGTCTTCGCCATTACCTTCTGATACTCTACCCCATCTTGGATCTCTAGTTAAATCTACCATTGGAGAGAAGGTCCATTGAATACCATCTGCACTCGCTTCGCTCGCTGCAATTCTTGCAGAACGTTCAATTAAGGACATATCCCATGTAGCAGACATGCCTAATGGTATAGGAAAAATTGTACGATAACCATGTATGACGTCCATCCCAAATAGTAATGGAATATGTAGTCTTGTATTGTTTACGGCAAACTGTTGTAACTCCTTTATTTTTGTTACTGAGCGAATATTAAATACGCCACCCACTTTACCCGCTTTTACTTTTTCTGCAATATCCGAACTACTTACGCTGCCTGTAACAAAGTCACTAGATGCTGGTAAATTTAATTGCCCTAATTTTTCTTCCAATGTCATTTTAGACATTAAGTTGGAAACAAACTGATGCTTTTTAGCATCTTTTGTTGTTTGTGCAAATGTAACTGTACTCATTACGACTGTTACAATCAATAAAAGATTCCTTTTCATATAATCGTGTTTATTTTTATGAACTATTACCATACAATTGTGGAAGCAGATTGTGCAGGCATTTCAAAAATGATTTGTTTATTTCCTTCCATCAATCTTAGTTGTTGAGCAGCTCCCGTATTCACCACTAAATTAGCTTTTTTACCGTTTGGTAATATAAATCCAGTTGTTTTAATACTTGCATTATTGGTATTGGAAGCAACTCTTTGCGCACCCGCTGGGATGTACTTACTAGCCTGACCGATGATGTAATAACTTACGTTTCGGGAAACGCTTTCTCCTTGAATGGTAAAAGCACCTTTGCATTCGGTACAGCCACCTGGCGTATGTGGATTAAAGCTCGCATCCGCAGCCAAATTCCACTCAATCACGGCCGAGGACCAGTTATTGATAGTACCTAGTACGATATGCTCTAAATGCCACATTAAATCGCCACCAAACTCCCCTTTCGCACCGGTCCATTGTTCAGTGAATAATATTTTTTTATCGGGATGTGCGTCGTGTACTTGTGACAAAGCCGACTCATTGCCTAAATAAAGATGAAACGCCGTTCCACTTGCAAATGACTTAGCCTTTGCATCATTTAAAATTGCAATTGGATAATTGGGATGATCAGCATTATGATCATATAAAATAACTTCAGTATTAATATGCGCTGCTTTAAATTGAGGTCCAACATAATTAGCTAGAAAGTCTTTTTGTTCATTGGCATCCATTAACAAACTTGGATTATTACCCCCATGCTCAGGTTCATTTTGTAATGTTACTGCATTAATAGTGATGCCTTTTTTCTTCATCGCCTTTATATACATCACAAAATAATTCGCATAGGTTGCATAATACTGTTTCAATAAATGTCCGCCCATACTTGCTCCATTGGTTTTCATCCAAGTTGGCGGAGACCATGGTGAGGCAATGATTTTTAAAGTAGGATTAATAGTTATGACTTTCTTAAGGATGGGAATTAAATGTAAAGTGTCTTCTGATAAATTAAATTTCTTTAACAAGGAATCCGTCTCTCCTTTTTGCAAATCATCATAACTAAATGCATGTGCATCCAAATCTGACGCCCCAATGCTAATGCGTATATAACTCACCCCTAAATTGTCTACCCCTTTACCAAATACTTCTTGTAAAATGGCTTTCTTTTTTTGATCAGGCAATTGATCAATTAAATTTGCAGAGCCACCTGTTAAAGCAAAACCAAAACCTTCCATTTTTTGATATTGCTTTGTTGCATCAAATTGAATGATCGCAATTTTGGACTCCGCATTTGTAACAGCTGTAATTGAAAGCCTTGATTCCTTAAACTTCAAAGTACCATCAGCGGTTGTGGTGTATTGCAATCCTTGTGCAGACAAGCTTAATGAAGCTATTGTCAATGAGAATGCTAAAAAGAAAAATCCATTTTTTAAATTAAATATTTTCATCTTTTAATATAATTTTTAAAGTGTGCCTTGTGTTAATTGTGTTACCGCATGGTCTACAGCCCTTGCCGTTAATGCCATGTATAATATGGATGGGCTTTGATTACCTGTACTGGTCATACAAGCGCCATCAGTTACAAATACATTTTTACACAAATGCATTTGGTTGTGTTCGTTTAAAATAGATATTGCAGGATCCTTCCCCATTCTACACCCACCCATTTCATGTATATCCAAGCCAGGTGCCTGGCCATTATCAATACTGCCTATATCTGTCACACCAGCTGCAGTTAACATAGCAGTGGTCTCTTTTAAAAAATCGGCAGTCAATTTATTATCATTATCATCATAACCTACGGAAGTAATTAATAATGGTAATCCATACGGATCCTTTTGATCCTTACTCAAACGCACGTGGTTCTCTTTTTTAGGAATGGTCTCACCTTGCAAATAAGCATACACATGCCAATAGCCTGGCTCTTGTATTGCATCCTTAAATTTTGCACCAATTGTTTCACTTGTAGTCTCCTCATCCAATCTTTTTCGATACGCCCCAACAAATGTGGTATAGCCCCCTTTAAAATCTGTTTCTTGTTTCCCTACATTGCGATAGTTTGCAATAATAGAATCTGTTGGATTACGCCCAAATACATAGGTGTCTTCAAAGCCTGGCATCTTGCCCCATACACTAGCACGATAATTATGATGGCAGATATATTTACCCAAAACCCCACTATCATTTCCTAAACCATTAGGGAAGCGTTTTGAAGTTGAATTTAAAAGAATTAAATTAGTATTGAGCGCAGATGCATTCATGAAAATTATCTCGGCATAGTACTCATAGGTCTTCATAGAAATTGCATCTACCACACGCACTCCAATTGCTTTTTGTTTTCCTTCATCATAAATAATAGAATGGGCAACTGAATCAGTCAGGATAGATAAATTTCCTGTCTTTGCCGCCCAAGGAAGGGTTGAAGATACAGAACTAAAATAACCTCCAAATGGGCAACCGCGCATGCATAAATTTCTTGCTTGACATTTTCCACGCCCTTGTTCCAAATGAATTGGCTGAGGGTCGGTTAAATGCGCCCATCTAGCATGCACTAAATGTCTACCAAATTGTTTAGCTACTATATCCTTTATATGTTCTTCTACAATCGTTAAATCAAATGGTTTCATAAAATGTCCATCTGGCATGGATTCAATTCCATCTGCATTACCACATACTCCAATAAATTTTTCTACATGCGTGTACCATTCTTCAACATCCTTGTATCTAATGGGCCAATCAATCCCATAATTAAATTTAGCTGGCGCCGAAAATTCATGGTCACTCCATCTTTGACAAGCCCTTCCCCATATAATAGATTTTCCGCCTACTTGATATCCTCTAATCCAATCAAATGGTTTTTCTTGAATATAGGGTTGTGTAGCATCTTCAATAAAAAAATGCGCATTGTCTTCTCCAAATCCTGCCGACTTTGTAATAAGTGGATTTTTCTTTTTGAATGCTGCGTTTACATCACCCCTATGTGTTAATTCCCAAGGTGCATTATTTGCAGTTGGGTAGTCCTTGTTATGTTCTACTTTTCTTCCTCTTTCTATTACTAATGTCTTTAACCCCTTCTCACATAATTCTTTCGCAGCCCAACCACCACTAATACCCGATCCCACTACAATTGCTTGAAAGCTTTTTATTTTAATAGTCTCGTTTGTATAAAAATAATTTGATTGCATTTATAATGTGCCTTTTTTAAGTGCTTCCACAGCATAATTAGCTGCTCTAGCTGTGATGGCCATAAATGTTAAAGATGGATTTTGCGTACTTGTACTTACCATGCAAGCACCATCAGTCACAAATACATTCTTACAATGATGCAATTGATTGAATTCATTTAACAAAGATGTTTTAGGATCTTTTCCCATTCTTACTCCCCCAACTTCATGAATATCTAATCCTGGAGCTTGTTTAGTATCATTAGAAATAATGTTTTTACAACCGGCTGCACTCAACATTTCAGAACCCTGCTCAATAAAATCTTTTAATAGTTTTTCGTCATTATCATCATATCCTACTGAAGTGATTAATTGCGGAATGCCCCATTCGTCTTTTTTATCTTGACTTAAGCGAACGTGATTACTTTCTTTTGGAATAGTTTCCCCCTGCATCATCATGGAGACATACCAGCCACCAGGTTCGGTTATTGCCTCCTTATATGCAGCACCTACCCCATTGGTTACTGACCCTTCATCATTACCCCTTCCTGCACCAAAAAAAGTCATATAGCCCCTTAAGAAATTTGTTTCTTGTTTATGTACATTTCTAAAATTGGGCATCATTGGTTGTGTAGGTCTACGTCCATAATAGTAGGAATCCATTGGCCCATCAATACGCGCAGCCAAGTTACCACGATAATTATGAAAGGCTATGTATTTACCTAGTAACCCATTATCATTACCAAGCCCGTTAGGAAAACGTTTTGATGTAGAATTTAATAAAATCAAATTTGTATTTAAAGTCGCTGCATTTACAAAAATGATTTTTGCATAATATTCAGTAGCTTTTTTGGTATTTGTATCAATCACCCTAACTCCAGTTGCTTTTTGTAATGTCTCATCATAGATTATAGAATGAACAACTGCATTAGTTTGTAAAGTAAGATTGCCTGTTTTATATGCCCAAGGAATTGTAGATGAATTAGAACTAAAATAACCTCCAAAGGGACAGCCACGCTCACACATACTTCGGGCTTGACATTGTCCTCTGCCTTGTTCAATATGTATAGGAGCAGGCTGTGTTAAATGCGCACAGCGACCTTGAACCACATTCCTATCTGTGAATTTACCCATGATACTTTTTTGCATTTGTCTTTCTACATCATTCATTTCCCATGCAGGTAAAAAATGACTATCCGGAAGTGTATCTAATTTGTCATAGTTACCACTGATCCCTGCAAAAATTTCAACATGTGTATACCAAGGTGCAAGTTCATCATAAGTAATTGGCCAGTTGCCAAAACCATCACGCGCTGGTCCTTCAAAATCATACTTACTCCATCTTTGTGTTTGTCTTGCCCATAATAAAGATTTGCCTCCAACTTGATATCCTCTAATCCAATCATATGGCTTCTCTTGAATATAAGGATGTTGTTTATCCTTTACGAAAAAATGTTCAGTGGTTTCATTATAAGCATAGCATTTGTCAACAATAGGATTTTCTTTTACCATCGACAATGTTTTGCCCTCTCGATGAGGAAATTCCCAAGGTTGTTTGGTGGCAGTAGGATAATCTTTTAAATGAACTACATCACGCCCTCTTTCAAGCACTAATGTTTTCAATCCTTTTTCACATAACTCCTTCGCAGCCCAACCACCACTAATACCAGAGCCAATGACAATTGCATCATAGTTGTTGTTCTTTGTAGACATAGTACTCAATTGTTATGGATGGATAATAAAATTTTATTCCGATAGATTTTTTCTAAGGTATTTATTCTAATACTTTTTTTACAACCAATCCTCCCACTTTCTTACCCATATCTGCACCTGTGTTTACACTAATTATATAATGTATCCCACCATATACTCTACTCATTGAACATTCTGCTGCAGCTTCATGCAATGAATTAAACTTACGCTTCATGCCTATATAATTATAATCACTAGAATCCTCAAAAGCCAAATTATCGCGATACAATTTAGTTAATACCGTTGCAGCAGAAGCAGTGATGGTGCTATGTCCACTTGTATATTCTGGAAATGGAGGTGTTTGCAATAAAGGCATCCAATCCTTGTCAATAAAGTCTTTTATAACTGTTACTGGTCTAACATAACTACTACGATATTTTTCATCCCAACATGAAATAAATCCATCGTATAATGCAATAGATGTTAAAGCAAAAGTTTGTGCCGCCTTAACAGGATCTGCTTTTTCTTGTTTTATAATTTGAGCAGCAATACCTATCCAGTGTCCACCTGGTGTAATTTTTTTATTTCCAAAAGCCATATGCCCAGCATGCTCAATTACAAAAGGATTGTCGTCCCAATACTTAGCAATTTCTTTTTGCTCTGGTGTTAATGACTTATTAATGTCGTATACTTCCTTCACTAATTTATAAAATTCAGCACCCGGCTTCATATCATATTTAGGTGGTAGTACTGGTTTAAATTGAGAAGCAGAGTCTAAAACCATTGGCTTCATTGTATTCCAACACCACTCTACACCGTCGGCATAATCCGGAGGCGTAGGTCTCCATTTGCCTGGTTCATTACTACCTAAATATTTCTTTTTGCCTCTACTAATAAAGTAGCCGTCGGTCTTAGCTCTTTTTAAAACAACGGCAGCAATCGTATCTCCAAACGCAACAGATGCATTATAAGTGGCTTCATCTAAATTAGCCTTGAAATTAGCATAAACCGATTTTTCATAAGCATTTAAAGAATCCACCGAGAACACTTTTACATTTCTAGTTACTTTAAAAAATGCTGTAGTGGCTGCTAATGTAAAATCATATTTCTTATTCGCATCCGGCAATGGCATTTTATCAAATCCATTTAATTTTTCTGTGATTGAAGGTGCATCTTTCTTACTATGTCTAATAGCTTCATACGCTGCTATCGAAGAATATACATAAATTCTACTTGCGACTGGTGGCGTGAATACATCATAAATAATTACTTGTGTTAATTGATCCTCATTGTTGATTAACACATTAACCGGATCTAATGGTGCTTGCTTTGTTTGATTACACGACACCAATACCATTGTTAATAATAAAATACTAGTAACAATCCCTGCAATAAATCTTACACTCGTTTTCATAAAATTAATTTTTTACTGAACAATTCTTTTCGCTCCATTTATAGTTGTGAAAGTGATGGATTTAACCTTATCATTTGTTTCCACAAATCTTGCTGATTGTGATAAAAATGAACTTCCATAATAAAATTCTTGTTTCCTTTTTTGACCATTTTGGTATTCCACTAAAGCACTTACTTCATCAGGTAAAGCCTTAGCCACCCTTGTAGCATTTTTTAATTGGTATACTTTAAGAGTGCCTTGATTTTGCGAGGCAGCCACTAAATAATTTCCTTTGGCATCTGTTAGCTTCACTAATGCTTTTCCATTACCTGGTAAAAAGATGCCGCTCTGTTGAATACTTAAAGGCTCAAAGCTACCTTTGCCATTACCACGCATCATTAATCCATTTAAAGCATCATACCTTCCAACAGACACTTCTGTTCCAAAATCATTTCCATTTATTAAAACATCTAAATTGCCATCCATATCAAAATCACCTACCTCCATACCATTCAATGTCGACACTTGGGCTGCTATAGGCAAAGGGGTCATCTCAAATTTTCCATTGCCCTTATTTTTTAAATAGCTAGAAGCAAAATAATTAGCGCTCAATTTTTGCGCATCCTTCATTTGCTCAGGTGTAAATAAATCATCCAAAGTTGCAGCAGCAAACGTTTTAAAATTTTGATATTTAGCACGCATGCCAATCATCTGTTTTACGATGTCCTCTCTAGTTTGTGCAGGATATAATTTACGCGTTGTATCCTTATGACTTGTTGGCAAATAAAGGCCTGGGAAAGCGTCGTAACTCCCATTCTTATCAAAATCCTTTGCATACATCATAGCTGGATATTTGTCCGATGCCTTGTAAAATGAATTGTATCCTAAATTACCCAATACATAATCCATATTACCATCATTGTCAAAATCACCGGCTACAATACTGTTCCACCAACCTGTTTTATCATTTACCCCACTCGTAACAGATACATCCTTAAATACACCCTTATTGTTTTTCAAGAACCTGACTGACATCCACTCACCTGTTAATATTAAATCGGGCCATCCATCATTATCAAAATCGGTAAATAAACCATCACAAATCATTCCAATATTATTCAATTCCTTTGCCACCGAATTAGTCACATCGGTATATTTTACAACGCCCCCTTTACTGTCATTTCGATATATAAAACTTGACACTGGCTTTGGATAATTAGCTGGATCTACCCTACCTCCAATAAACAAATCCAAATCACCGTCTTTGTCATAATCCACGGCCTTAATACAAAGTTTACTAGTATGATTTACAGGCAAACCATTAAGCGCTTGATTATAATTACCCTTACCATCATTGATGTATAACAAATCCTGATATTCTGCAGCACCCGAAGCGTTTTCATATCCACCGCTTGCAATTAATATATCTAAATCCTTGTCTCCGTCCACATCAATCAACAGTATGCCTTCATCAAAATTACTCTTGCCGTTTACTCCTAAATTAACTAACAACGCTTTTTGATTAAACTGACCATTGTTCTGTTGCAATAAGATTTGTGCACTATTATTTGCTCCACCAACAATGATGTCGTCTAATCCATTTCCGTCTAAGTCGCCCACTGCTAAAGCTGGACCATATTCAGAAAATTTATGTGGTATTAATTTTTGTGTATTAAAATCAATGTAGTCATTTTGGGTATGAATATAATTTACACCTAATGATTTTGTTACTTCTTTAAATAAATTACTACCCGCAATTATTGAATTCACCACCGGCGCATTGGCAACAGATTTGTCTATACTAAGTGTTAAAACTTGATTCGTTTTTACATTTTTTTGAATTGAGCGTTTTTGTCCAGGCCATTGAACAACAATTGAATCAATAACAGTATTATTCCCAACACCAAAGTGTATTTTATCTTGTATTGTTGAAAGATAGCCTCTAAAAGGGCTTTGATCAGCAATCTGTTTTTTACCATGATCATAAAAAATACTTATCTCAGAACCAATTGCATTTATATTTTGCGCATCCCCTTTTAATTGCAGGTCGATATAATTACTTACCTCAGGATGCACTTGTCTTAATTTGTTTTGATAAACACTAGCTTCGTCGTTTATATTATTAAGCACTAAATCCAAATCGCCATCGTTGTCTAAATCCACATATACCGAACCATTGGAAAAACTGGGTATCGTAAAGCCCCAGTCATTCGTTGCATCTGAAAACTGCAAAGCTCCATTGTTCTTAAATGCATAATTATGAATCTTTACTTCTGGTATTTCTTTTAATAATTGATCTTTTTTAACAAAGCTGTACGCTTTGTTACGATACATGATAAAATCATGATCGGTTACATCCTTTGGAAATCCATTGGTTACAAATAAATCTCTATTACCATCGTTATCTAAATCGGCCAACAAAGGTGTCCAACTCCAATCTGTTTCAGCAATACCTGCTAAGAAAGCTACCTCACTAAATATGGGTGCTCCTATTGAATCGTTTTGATTGATGCGCGGCCCTTGATTTATTTGTAAAGTGTTTCTAACATATTGATAATTGTACCCGTATAACTCATTGTTTTGAAAAGTTTGATAACTATTAGGATTCATCATCATTTTTTTACGATAATTATCCCTCGGATTCATGTCGAGCGTTATGAAATCCATTAAGCCATCATTATTAATATCTGCTACATCTGTTCCCATAGAATTTACAGATGTATGTTTAAAGTACTCGCCTAATTTATCCGTAAATGTGCCATCATGATTATTGATATATAAATAGTCATTAGGCAGGTAGTCATTCGTAACGTAGATATCTTTCCATCCATCTTTATTAATATCGGTTACTACTACACTATGTCCATACCCTTCTTTTATAATGCCCGCTTTTTCAGAAACATCTGTAAACACTGGATGTTTTAAAGTGGCATTCCAATTGTTTTGATATAACCTACAACTACTATATAATTCAGGTAATTGATTTTTAGGATGATACACATTGGGAACATGTGGATCTTTAATTTCATTCACCACCAAGAACATATCTAAGTCCCCATCATTATCATAATCAAAGAAATTAGCCATTGTTGAAAAACTAGTATCTGCTATACCATATTCAACAGCCATATCTTTAAAATGCGGCACTCCTTTGGTATCATTACCTTGATTAATATATAAAATATTTTTTCTTAGATTGGTGTCCTTAGAAAGTGTTGCACTTATGTACATATCTGGCTTACCATCATTATTAATATCAACTACAGATACGCCACGAGACCACTTGCCATCACCAGTTGCCTCTGCCGTTACGGTGATGTCCTCAAATTTAAAACCCCCTTTATTCAAATATAGCTTGTTGGATACTTTGTTGCCAGTGAAATAAATATCAGGCAATCCGTCTTCATTAAAATCGCCAATACCTACCCCTCCTCCATTATATATATTAGAAATGTCTAGGACATTTAAAGAATCTGACTCTTTGATTTCATTCAAAAAATGAATGCCAGTTTCGGTTGCATTCATTTGTTCAAATAGTGGCTTTTTAAAATTACAAGAAGCCCCAATAAATAAAATAAGTGTAAATATAAGTGCAAAGCGAAGCATGAAAATCGGTTTAATACAATCGTAAAATAGTGTATTAAAGATAACAAAAAGAGGCGATTAAAAACAAAAAGGGGACTCCGTAAACGGAGCCCCCTTTTTTATAATTCTAATTGAAATTTCTAGTCCAAATTAGTAACCAGGGTTTTGAGTCAACACTGATTTACCATCTTTAACTGATTTGTCAATTTGAGCTTGTGGAATAGGCAAGTATTCTGATTTACCAGAAGTAAATGATACACCTGACATAGACAAATAACCTTGTTTAGCTTCGCTCTTAGCATAAGCATCTAACTCAGTTTTTGCAGTTCCCCAACGTACTAAGTCAGAGAAACGGTGACCTTCCATAGCTAACTCTAATTTACGCTCAAAACGAATTGCTTTCATTGCATATGTTGCATCAGCAAACGTAGTGTACGTTTTAATTTTGTAGTTAGTTGGAGAAGCTACTTTACCAGTTGCTAAACCTACAAATCCTGTTGGATCAGCAGCACGTGTACGTACTTGGTTTACATAAGATAAAGCATTTGCTAAAGTACCACCACCTTGAACTTCTGCTTCAGCAGCCATTAATAAAACGTCTGCATAGCGGATTAAAGGATAGTTCACAGCAGTGAAACCGTTAGTCCATGAAGATCCATCGGTAAATGTACCAATTTGAGAAGCTTTAAATACGTGCTTGATTGGCTCATAAGGGCCAGCAGCAGCTTGGTTACGTACCCAAGTAGAACCTGGCATTAATCCCCAGTCTAAATAAGGTACACCACGACGACCAACTGTCCAGTCAACACGTGGATCCATTGGAGTAACTGAATCTGGAGTAAATGCTTGATCAGCAGCAATACCCATATCAGATTTCAAAGGAACGTCATTATAAGTCTCGTCTAAGTATGGTAAACCGTTTGCATCTGTTTTAAATGCATTCGCTAAACTGAATGAAGGTTGGAAGAATCCGCAACATCCTGTATTACCACCATAAGGGAAGTTTAAGGCGTCACCAGAGTTTGCATTCGCAGCACCAGTACCATCATTAACTGTCATTTGAACAGAGAATACGTGCTCAGAATTGTTCTTCTTAGCTGGATCAAATGCCTCGTTAAAATGAGGAGCTAATGCATATTTAACACCTAAAGGAGTTTTACCATTAGCAATGATAGTAGTGTATAATGTTCTTGCTTCAGCGAACTTCTTTTCAAACATATATACTTTAGCTAAATAAGCTGCAGCAGCCCATTTGTTAGCACGACCAACAGCGTCCATTGTTTCAGGTAAATTTGCATAAGCATATGCAAAGTCTGCCTCAATTTTAGACATAACTGGACCGTTTGCTACAAGGAAATTACCAGCAGCATAAGTTACACTTTCGTCAATAAAAGGAACGTTATTGAAAATTTTAGCTAAATCAAAATGATAGTGACCACGTAAGAATCTTGCTTCTGCAGTAATACGAGTTACATCAGCAGCAGTTACGTCTTTAGCTAATTTCAAAACTCTAAGCGCTTCGTTAGCACGTTGAACACCATCATAACGTTGTTGCCAAATTTGATCTAAATAACTATTAGAAGGTGTAGCATTCCATTGTTCAATTGGAGTGATTAAGTTTTGGTCACCTGGATCTGATCCTTTGTGAGCGTCACCACCCGCAACAGATTCATAAGTCCAGTTACTAGATGAAGTTGCCCAAGGACCGTTACCGGTACCAGCGCTACTACCCTCACCATCTAAAAGTGAATAAGCACCTACCAATAGGGCTTCAACACCTACTTTGTTTGCCAATACATCCTGGCTTAAAGCACCCGAAGCAGGTACTTCTAAGTAAGACTTATCGCAAGCATATAAAACTACCAGTAAAGAAAGCACCGCTGGCATTATATGTTTTAAATTATATTTTTTCATAATGTAATTAATTTTCGTTTATTTAATTAAAAAGTAAGGCTAACTCCAACGTTGAAAGTCTTAGAAGGAGGATAGTTACCATAATCAACACCAAAAGATACAGAGCTACCAGCAACTTCTGGATCTAAACCAGAGTAGTTAGTAAATGTAAATAAGTTAGCACCTTGTAAATAAACACGTGCTTTCTCAATACCATATCTTTTTAATGTTGCAGGACTAATTGTATAACCTACACTTAATTGCTTAACTCTCACGTAAGAACCATCTTCATTGTAAAAGTCATTAATTACGCCATTTGTGCTGAAGTAAGATCCATTCTCAACAATTGGATACTTTGTATTTGTTCTTGTAGGTAACCATGATTGAGTTAACAATGGAATACTCTTAGCATTTTGGAACTGAGGATAGAAATCTTGGAAATAACGTGTATAGTTCAATACATTGTTTCCAAAAGAACCATAAAGTACTGTAGAGATATCAAATTGTTTGTAAGTAACACCTACGTTGATACCAGCAGTAAATGCAGGGTTTGGATCTCCAAAGAAAGTTCTATCAGCATCGTCAATTTTTCCGTCTTTATTAACATCTACGTATTTGAAACGACCTGGAGCAGCGTCAGTTTCTTTAGCCCATGCAGCAACATCAGCAGCAGATTGATAAATACCAGCAATTTTGTAACCGAAGAAAGCACCTACTGGATGACCAACAGCGTCTCTTACTTGATTACCTGTATTGTGTGTACCAGCAGCTTCGAAGAATCCTGCAGCACCTGGGATATTAACTACTAAGCTTTTGTAAGCACCAATGTTAGCACCTACTGTATAGCTTAAATCGTTGTTGATTTTACCACGGTAAGTAATACCTAAGTCAATACCTGTATTTTGTAAGTCACCAATATTAACCTGAGGTAATTGAGAACCTACACCCACAACAGCAGGCGCTTGGTCTTGGAATAACAAACCTTGGATACTTTTCTTATACCAGTCAAAAGTAACATCTAACTTATTGTTTAACAAAGACATGTCAACACCTAAGTCTAAGATTTTATCTTTCTCCCAACCAGTTTTAGTGTTACCTAAGTTAGTTGCATAAAAGCCCATAACTGTAGATGAACTTGTACCGTTTAAGTCATAGTAAGAAGATCCACCACTACCACCATATAAAGTATATTGGTTTAATGCACTTACGTTAGAGATAGAACCTAAGATACCATAGCTACCACGAACTTTTAATGAGTTAATGAACTTAACATTCTTAAAGAATTCTTCTTGAGAAACTACCCAACCAGCTGAAGCTGACCAGAAGTTACCATAACGATTATCTGGACCAAATACAGAACTACCATCACGACGACCGTTCAAGCCAATTAAGTATTTGTCTTTGTAAGCATAGTCAACTTTAGTTAAGATAGAATTACCAGTTTGTAAGTAGTAGTTAGAATAGTTAGATTGACCAATTGGAGAACCTGTATTCAAACTTAAGTAGTTAGGATTGTCAGAGAAATAGTTAACTCTTGAACCACCTACTTGACGACCATTTACTTTTAATACTTCATAACCAGCCATTAATTTTAATGAATGATTTTCTTTGAAAGTATTAGCATAGCTCAAAGTATTTGTGAAGTTATAGTTTTGATTGTAACCACTATATTCACCATATCCATTTGATGCACCATTCTCTGCATTCTCATAAGAACGATAGTTATGATAGAAACCATAATAGTTATCTATACGACCACCAAAAGTAGATTTAGCAGTAAAGTGTTTTGCAAAATCAACTTCTGCAAAAATATTACCTTGCATTTGCCAGTCATTATTTTTGTTGTCCTTAGAGCGCATTTGGTTAGCGTAAGGGTTAGATGAGTTACCTAACTCAGAACCAGCAGTACCACCATATCCACCACCTGCATCATGTACAGGAATGATTGGTTGTTCCCATGCAGTGTTGTTTACCGCATTACCTTCTTGGTTGTTACCAATTCTTGGGTTGTCTTTAAAGAAGAATGATAAGTTTTCACCAAAACGAATGTTATTCTTAACGTTAAATGTAGTGTTTACACGAGCAGTATAACGCTTTAAATAAGTATTCAATAAAGTACCTTCTTGATCAAAGTAGTTTAAAGAGAATAAGTATGAAGATTTATCAGAACCACCAGTTGCAGTCACAGTATGACTTGTAATTGGAGCTGGTTTGAATAATTCATGGAACCAGTCAGTACCTTGCTTGTTAGCAGGAACGATTAAGAAGATACCACCTTTAGAATAATCATTATTGTAAAGAGATTGATCAACACTTCCGTTATAACCAGACTTAGTACCGTATTTGATGTAGTTAGGTAATACTGGAGATTTACCAGTACCATATTGACCAGATACAACGTTACCGTTGCCATCAACTTGACCTGAATTCTTAGCAGCTAAGAAATATAAGTCTGCCATTCCTTGAGGATCTAATTTATTCCAAACGTTACCTTGTTTAACAGTTTGAATACCGTAGAAAGATTCGTAAGTAATACTAGCCTTACCTCTACCTTTTTTAGTAGTTACAATGATAACACCAGCAGATCCACGAGCACCATAGATAGCCGCTTGACCATCTTTTAATACTTGTACTGATTCGATGTCACTTGCAGATAAGTCACGTAACATTCCTAAATCACCAGGAGCAGATTGTACTCCATCAATGATTACTAAAGGAGTTGAGTTACCGAAAGAAGTAATACCACGTACGAATACGTTACTTCCTTCACCTGGGCTACCAGATCCGATGATAGATACACCAGATGCTTGACCTTGTAACATTTGTTCCGCAGTACCTGTAGGAACTGACTTCATGTCTTTTACACTAACAACAGAAACCGCACCTGTGATTTCTTTCTTCTTTTGTGCAGTGTAACCAGTAACCACAATTTCATTCAATTGTGATGACTCTTCAGTAAGAGCAATTCTTACTGTGTTTTGTGTGCCTGGAACTTGTACAGATTTACTTGAGAAACCAACTGATTTCGCAGATAAAGAAACAGCTCCTGTAGCATTTACAGCAAATGAACCGTCTTCGCTAGTAATAGCGGCGACCTTAGATCCATTAACTGTGATAGTAGCACCAGCAACGGCTTTACCGTCTGTCGCTGAAACTACTTGTCCTTTGATGGTTCTTGATTGCGCATTCGCAACAAGGCCCAATAACAACAAAGGAACCGTAATTAAACGTAGGAATTTTCGCATAGTGTTCGGGTTTGATTTTAAAATATTAATACAATCGTGCATCAATTATATAACAGTTTTTTAACAAACGCAAACGTTTGAGAATATTTTTTATAATTTTTTTTACTAATGTGTAATTTGTACGCAAACAGCCATTAGTAGTTGTGTACGTTTTACACATTATATTTAGCTATTTTGTTCATTATCTGCACATTAAAGCCAAAAACTTTACTATCTTTTATAAAGTGACTTGAAAATGGCGATATCATTATGAAATGTACAATTAACAAATGGAGTGTGTATGCATTAGGTGATCATGCAATAGTCTTTGCACTTGCGCCAAGCGTAGATACAACAACTGTTAACGCTATTTCACAACTGAATCAATTTATTAAATCAAAAAATATTGTTGGTATTGTAGACACTATCCCTTCCTATCATACATTAACACTCATATATGACCCTAATAAATTCTTATTCCCTATTTCAAATTTTTCTACGCAGTTAATTTCATTTTGTACAAATGTAATTAGTGCATTTGATGAACAACCCACTCAACTATTACAAAACGAAACTAATATTATTAACGTACCAGTTTGTTATGATTCTGCATTCGCATTAGATATAGAAAAAATTAGTGAGCAAAAAAATATTTCTGTGCAAGAAATAATTAATATTCATACTGCTGATATTTATGAAGTGTATAGTATTGGTTTTTTACCAGGGTTTACCTACATGGGAATTGTACACGAAAGTATTCAAATACCAAGACATGAAAAACCAAGAATGCATGTTACTGCTGGAAGTGTTGGTATTGCTGGATTACAGACGGGCATATATCCAACTAATAGTCCGGGAGGATGGCAAATTATTGGTCGAACGCCATGGAAAGTATTTGACCCTAACCCAAATAAACTTGCAAAATTTAAAGTAGGTGATCGCATACAATTTTATCCAATTAGTAAAATTGATTTTGATAAAATGAATGAAAATAATTAAATATCATGTCAATTAAAATTATAAAAAAAGGTTTAGCAGATTCTTTACAAGATAAAGGAAGATATGGCTATCAACATTTAGGTATTCAACCTAATGGATGCATGGATTTTATGTCTGCTTGGTTGGCAAATTCTATTTTACAAAATGAAATAGACCAACCTGTTTTTGAATTACACTTTCCAACTAGTCATCTTAAATTTGAAGACGATTATACAATTTGTATTAGTGGTGCTAATTTTGTTCCTGTTATAAATGAAAAAAGCATCGCAATGAATTGCGCAATAAGTGTATCAAAAAATGATGTGCTTAGTATGTTGCAACCTATCGAAGGCAAAACCGCTTACTTAGCAATTAAGGGATTTATTCAAGAAGAACCATGGTTAGGAAGTCATGCTTATTCGGGTGTAAGATTGGAGAAAGAGGATCAAATACATTTTACATCAAACAATACCTTTAATGAATTACCAAATCCAATCTCAAACGAGGTTATTGAAAGTATTCAAAAACAGGTTTTCGACCACAAATCCCATATTCGTTTTATACCTGGACCAGCTTGGAATGAATTGAATCAAGAATCCATTACTCATTTAATAAAAACGCCATTTTACATCTCGTCCCAAGCCAATAGAATGGGTTTTACCCTTTCAGGACCAACACTCAATTTAAATGTACCAAACCATTTTTTATCCAGTGCTGTAACAAGAGGCACTATGCAGCTTTTGCCTAATGGAGAAATTATTGTATTGATGGCCGATCACCAAACCATTGGTGGTTATGCTAATTTGGGTCAAATAATTTTGGTAGATTTACCAAGGTTTGCACAAATGAAAACTAATATGCCGTTTCATTTTGCCTTAACTAATTTAGATTACGCAAATCAATTATACAGGGAAATACATGAGCAATTTAAGCATTGATATTAACTGCGACATGGGAGAAGGTATTGGCAATGACGCCTATTTAATGCCTTATATAAGTAGCGCAAATATTGCCTGTGGTTATCATGCTGGTAATGCAGAAACCATAAAACAAACTATTGAATTAGCTCAATTAAATAATGTTGCAATAGGTGCACACCCGAGTTATAATGATCGGGAAAATTTTGGAAGGACATCTCAATACATTTCAGTACTTGAACTGGCCGAACTGATTGCTGAGCAGTATTATGAATTTGAAAAAATTGCCATAAACATGGGCGCACCAATTCATCATATAAAATTGCATGGCGCATTGTATAATGACTGTGCAAAAGATCCTTTACTAAGCAAAACTTTTATTCAAACTATACATGCTATTGATCCTACCCTATGTATCTATGGTTTAAGTGGAAGTCATACTATACAAGAGGCAATCATGTTAGGGCACCCTTTTGCAAGAGAAGCTTTTGCAGATAGAACTTATCAAAATAATGGTCAGCTTACACCAAGACATCTTGACCATGCCATGCTAGTTGATGTACAAAATGTAAAAGATCAAGTACTTAAAATGATTCAAGAGCATAAAGTTGTAAGCCTTCAAGGCGATATCATTGATATAAAAGTGGATACTATTTGTATTCATGGAGATGGCGACCATGCAGTTGAATTTGCAGAAGGTATAAATAAAGCTTTAAAAGAAATTCATATTGAAATCAAGCAACACTAAGTCGTCACCAAGCGCCTCTATTAAATCTATGACTGGCCTTAGCTTAGGCGCTGCATTTTTAATGGCGAACTCTTCCATTGGACCAGGTTTTTTAACACAAACATCTTTTTATACCGAACAACTAGTAACCAGTTTTGGATTTGTTATTTTATTATCCATCCTACTTGATTTTGGCGCTCAAGTAAATATCTGGAGATGCATTACACTTAGTGGTATGCGTGCTCAAGAAATTGCAAATACATTACTACCAGGACTTGGTCATATACTTTCAACCTTAGTGGTACTTGGCGGCTTTGCATTTAATATCGGAAACATTGCTGGTTGTGGCTTAGCCTTAAATATATTAACAGGAATTTCATTTGCACAAGGTGCTATCATTAGTGGGCTTGTTGCAATACTTATATTTTGGGTACAAGAAATTGGAAAAATGTTAGACCAACTCACTAAATATTTAGGTATCATAAAAATTGGATTGACTTTAATAATAGTATATGCTGCACACCCTCCTATTTTAGAAGCCGTGCACCACACTTTTATTCCTGAAAAAATTTCATTACTTGCCATTGTAACTATTGTTGGTGGAACAGTTGGTGGATATATTACTTTTTCAGGAGCGCATCGTTTAATTGACGCAGGAATTACCGGGCCAGATCAAATTAAATTTGTAACCAAAAGTGCTGGCACTGGTATTATCATCTCTTCGTTTATGCGCTTTATCCTTTTTTTAGCGGCTGTTGGAATAGTAAGCAAGGGAATTCATCTAGATCAAAACAATCCGGCCGCTACGGTGTTTGAAACAGCAGGTGGCAGATGGGGCTTGTTTATATTTGGTATTGTACTTTGGAGTGCAGCCCTATCTTCTGTTATTGGCGCATCTTATACATCTTATAGTTTTATAAAACATTTACAAGCTAAAATAATTAAGCAAGAGCGCATTATCATTACCGCGTTTATTCTGATGTCAACTTCGATATTTATTATAATTGGTAAACCTAAGGAACTATTATTAATGGCTGGTTTGGTAAACGGATTTATACTTCCATTTGCATTAGCCATTATGTTGATAGCAAGCCGTAAACTACCTGTATTAAAGCAATATAAGTACCCTTTATGGATTGAACTTAGTGGCTGGGCTGTAGTTGTATTAATGGGCTCGATGAGCGTATTTGCAGTGATAGAAAAATTAGCTACCAAATAGACTCTAGCATACTATTTATTTTCACCACCTTCAAGCATATCCATTTTGTTCTCTTTTGGCTTAAACCCAAAATTATATCGTAAAGAAAGTCCCCATCTTCTTGAATCACTTTCTCTGTACCCTATTGCATTTTGTGTTCCCTGACGTAAAACAAAATGATTGTTATTAGTAAACAAAAAGTCATTATAACTTGCAGTGACAATTAATTTCTTTTTAAAGAATTGTCTATTAAGTGAAGTATTTAATGATCCGAAATCAGATAGTTCATAAAATTGTTGTTGCCCACTAATTCTCCAGAATCCATTGAGGGTAATAGTTGAAAGTCCATCTATCTTAAATGATTGAAATGTAAATATTGTCCAGGTTCCTTTATTAAAAGTAATTGGCTTACCCTCATAGTAACCCAGATATTCATTACGATTGTATTGAGTTCCAATAACAGCAAAGAATTTTTTTCCTGGAGGGATAACACCCACCAATCTAAAATAGGTTTCTCTACTCTTGCCTAAATTATCATAGGTACGGTAACTAATTTGCTTATTTGTTGGAGACTGATAAACCACATTGGTAAATATATCTTTAGTCTCATTTATACCATATGCAAACAGAGGTTTGTCATCTACACTAATATTAGCCTCATAATTACTAGTAAACTGAGGTTTTAAATTAGGATTCCCAACTTCATATAAAAATGGATCTATATACTTTGCAAATGGATTCAAATAATCATAAGAAGGTCTGCTAATAGTTTTACGATAGACCAAGAATGCTCTTACTTCGTATTCCATAATTTTTGCAACCTTTCTACTTAAATATACATAAGGGAATGCATCCGTTCTGTTTACTGAAAAAGTGGTATCTCTTGGAATTAATTGATGCCCTTGCATAATAGTTTGTTCAAACCTTGTACCAAATTTTAATACAACAGATCCCCATGTTTTTGAAGCTTGCACATACCCTGCATTTATTTGTTCGGTATAACGAAACCCACTGGTACGAAAGGGATCAGGGCTTGTTACAGATTGATAAGTTTTAGTATACATTGAATTATTTTCAAAGTTCAATGTAGAAGTTTTAATGCCCGCTTCAGTGCTAAGTCCTAACCATTTTTTTCTAAAATCAGATTGAAAAGTAAAATACTTTCTTTCGGTTCCATAATCACCATTACCACTTGTATTGGTATGATTAGTAATCAAAGTATTTAAATAATCCTGATTGGTGCTGCTTTTTGAATAATTAAACGCAAAATCATTCACCCACTCACCACCTGTTGAATCCAGTTTTAATTTTGCTCTGAATGATTGGTTAATAAATTTATTATTGCCATTATTTGCTACTACAGATTGTAAATCACTAAGATTTTGTTGTAAAGAAACTACATTGACAAAAGATTCATTTCTTGTAGTATTGTCAAATTTATTTTGACTCATTCTTCCGTCATAATTCAACTCCCATTTTTCATTTACATTTTTACCAAAACCATATCCAATATTAATAGCCGTATTTGGAGAAATGGTTCTTGCATTTTGTTTTAATAATGTATCAAGCGTGATGGTTCTATCTGTTGTTGTCACCGTGTAGCCATTATTATTACTATACTGTGCATTTACGTAGGAATTGAGTTTGTCATTGTTATTTGCCAAGTTAAACCCAATGTATTGATTCCCATA
>CANFLP010000006.1 GCA_947447835.1 Bacteroidota bacterium | reverse complement strand
TGGAACACTCTAATAGGGTTATCACTTTATCATAAGCTTCGCTTCTTCTCGTGGAACACTCTAATAGGGTTATCACTTTATCATAAGCTTCGCTTCTTCTCATGGAACATTTTTAACCACTTGTCTTCCATGGACCTCATTAATTTGGCGTCAGCTGGTTTCTTGTCCTTGTAACCACAAAAATGTAGTGCCCCGTGAAAGATAACCCTTAAAAGTTCGTTGGTTTGAGTGGTTTTTAAGGTTTTGGCATTTTCTTTTACTCGGTCCACACTTATATATATGTCACCAATTAATTGACCCTTGGTTTCGGAAAGATCAAAACTGATGATATCCGTGTAGTAATCATGGTTTAAAAACTGTTTATTAATATCTAGCAAGTATTTATCAGAGCAAAAAACATACTGAAGACATTCAATGCGAAGCCCTTCCTTTTTCATTTGTTTTTCCAAGAAGGCCTTAAGGGCTACTCGGTTGCCAAGTGTTATGGTTTTGTCAGCTTTATTAAAGAAGATGGTCATGCACATAGTGTAATGTCTTTCAAATATTTATACGAATATTACGAGAAATTATTGCTCCAAATTTCGTAACTATTTATGGAAGAAAGGAAACTATCTTTGTAGTCAATTATGAAGAAATTATCTGAGCTACATATTGGTCAGTCTGGTACAATTCATTCTTTTGAAAACGACGAAATCTTTTTAAAACTAATGGAGATGGGGTGTATTCCTGGTGAATATATTACCGTAGAGCAAATTGCGCCCTTAGGAGATCCAATAAGTATTTCGGTTGCTGGCTATCAATTAAGCTTAAGAATGGATGAGGCAGAAAGCATCATAATAACGCCCGCAGAATAATGTAAACAATTGATAATCAATTATTTAGAATGAAAATAGGCTTGTTTTTTGGTAGTTTTAACCCCATTCATAATGGGCACTTAATGGTGGCAAGCTATATTGCAAACCATTCTGACCTGAAACAAGTGTGGTTAGTGGTGTCACCACAAAATCCGCATAAGACACAAAGCAGCTTATTAAACGAATACGACAGATTGCACTTAGCCAATATTGCTATTGAAGAAGACCCACAACTGCGCGTATCCGATATAGAATTTAAATTACCGAAGCCCTCTTATACAATTGATACCCTCACCTATTTAACCGAGCAATATCCACAACATGAATTTGTAGTTATTATGGGCGGAGATAGTTTTCAAAATTTACCTAAATGGAAAAACTTTGAAACGCTTATAAAAAACTACAGCTTTATTGTTTATCGTCGTCCTGGTTTTGAAATCACAGAAACCTATGGTGCGAATGTGATTTATTTAGAAGCACCCATGTTAGAATTGTCTGCAACACTTATTCGCAACAATCGCAAGGAAGGAATTACAATTAGATATTTAGTGCCAGATAAAGTGCGCGAAGAGATAGAGAATAATAATTATTTTAAGGAATAGCTATTGATGAAATAAAAAAGCCCTTAATTCTTTTAAGTAAATAGAGTAAAAAAAAGACACCCGTTTATGGGGTGTCTTTTAAAAATCATAAAACATAAAATAAAAAAGCCCTTAATTCTTTTAAGGGCTTTTTTATTTTTAACGATTCATGCTGGCTAAAAACTCTTCGTTGTCTTTAGTACCTCGCATACGTTTTAATAATTCATTCATTGCTTCGTCGGTATTCATGTCATTCAGGAATAAACGTAAAATATTCATTCTTTGTAACACATCTGCAGACAATAATAAATCGTCACGACGTGTACTTGAACCCGTTAAATCGATAGCAGGGAAAATACGTTTGTTTGCTAAACGACGATCCAATACTAATTCCATATTACCAGTTCCTTTGAATTCTTCAAAGATAACCTCGTCCATCTTAGACCCTGTATCCACAAGGGCTGTAGCAATAATAGTAAGTGATCCGCCATTTTCAATTTTACGAGCAGCACCAAAAAATTGTTTCGGTTTTTGCATCGCATTTGCTTCCACACCACCCGATAATACTTTACCTGAACTTGGAGCAACTGTATTGTGAGCACGTGCTAAACGTGTAATAGAATCTAATAAAATAACCACATCATGTCCGCACTCTACTAAGCGTTTTGCTTTTTGTAAAGCCATGGTAGAAACCTTAACGTGTTTTTCTGCAGGCTCATCAAAAGTAGAAGCAATTACTTCTGCTTTTACAGAACGCTCCACATCGGTAACTTCCTCTGGACGTTCATCTACAAGCACTACCATTAAATAACATTCAGGATGATTTGCAGCAATAGCGTTTGCAATTTCTTTCAACAACATGGTCTTACCCACTTTTGGTTGAGCTACTAGTAATCCACGTTGACCCTTTCCTATTGGAGTAAACAAATCCATAATACGCGTGCTATAGTTATTGGCAGTAGTATATAAATTTAATTTTTCAAAAGGAAACAAAGGTGTTAGATAATCAAAAGGAATACGATCTCGAATTTCGTCTGGCTTTTTACCATTGACATAATCCACTTTAGTTAATGCAAAATATTTTTCACCTTCTTTTGGTGGACGAACTGATCCTTGAACCGTATCACCTGTTTTTAATCCAAATAATTTTATTTGAGAAGGAGAAACATATACGTCATCTGGAGATGATAAATAGTTATAGTCCGAGCTTCTTAAAAATCCATATCCATCTGGCATCATTTCCAAAACACCTTCCGATGCAATGGCACCGTCAAACTCTACATTAAATGCTGGTTCTTTTTTTGGAGGGAATCGGTTGTTTTGATGTTGGCCTTGACCTGGTCCTCTTTGACCTCGGTTGTCGCCATTTTGTCCACCACCGTTTTGTTGACCAACAGGCTGTCCAGTTTGAGGATCTTGTCCACCTTGTGACTCTTGGCCTTCTTGGTTAGTTTGAGCTTCTGGCGCTGTTGTTGCAGTTGGAGCCGGAGCGCTTGCGGCGCTTTCGTCACCAAATAATTGAGCAGCTATCTGAGAAGCCTTATCGTCAATGCTTTGACCAGCGTTTTCTTCAGCAACTGGTTTTTTAGCAATAGGCTTGCGTGCTCTTGGAGTAGCTTCCTCTTTTGGAGTCGGAGCTGGTTTTTCTGACTTAGTTGACTTTGGAGCGGGAGCAGCAACAGGCTTGCGTCCCCTTTTTGGTTTGTCGTCTTTTTCTTGCACTGTAAATCTTATAATTTATTAAAAATTCGAATCAAGTTCGGAGGCTTTTGAGAATCTTTTTTGAGGTTGAGGTCCAGATAAATAGGACCGGTTGGAGGTGGGCGACTAAAATTAGATAGCTAATCGCTACTTTCTAATGCAATGTTAAGCAGTTTTTCAATAAAAAAACAATTTTTTATGGGTTATCTTTGCTCACCAAATAGTTCAAATAAGTTATATGTTCAACCAAAGAGTAAAAATTAAGCAATTGTTATCTGGAACCGACGCAGCAAGTGCGGTAGGGTCCGAAGTAGTAGTAATGGGATGGGTTCGTACATTTCGCAATAATCAATTTATAGCATTGAACGATGGTAGCACTAATAATAATGTACAAGTAGTCGCAAGTTTGGGTGAGTTTGACGAAGCATTGCTAAAGCGTGTAACAACAGGTGCTTCTTTAAAAGTAAAAGGTGTTGTTGTAGAGAGTCAAGGAAAAGGACAAAGTGTAGAGGTTAAAGCAACTAGTATAGAAATATTAGGAGATAGTGATGCAGAAAAATATCCATTGCAGCCTAAAAAACATTCTCTTGAATTTTTAAGAGAGAAAGCGCATTTGCGTTTTAGAACCAACACATTTGGATCGGTGTTTCGCATTCGTCATTCATTGGCTTTTGCAGTGCATCAGTTTTTTAACGAGCGTGGGTTTTTATATTTACATACACCAATTATTACAAGTTCAGATGCAGAAGGTGCGGGTGAAATGTTTCGTGTAACAACGCTACCATTAGAAGGTGCGCCGAAAAATGATGCAGGTGAAATAGATTTTTCACAAGACTTTTTTGGTAAGAGTACCAACTTAACGGTGAGTGGTCAATTAGAAGGAGAGCTAGGCGCCATGGCGTTTTCAGACATTTATACATTTGGTCCAACCTTCCGTGCAGAGAACTCAAATACAACAAGACACTTAGCAGAATTTTGGATGATCGAACCCGAAGTTGCATTTAACGATCTAGAAGACAACATGAATTTGGCCGAAGATTTCATCAAGCATTTAATTGCCTATGTGATGAAACACAACGCCGACGATTTACAATTTTTAGATGGTCGTTTAGCAGAAGAAGAAAAACAATTACCAACAGAAAAAAGAAGCGGATTAGGATTGATAGAAAAACTAAAATTTGTTTTAGAAGGTGGGTTTGAAAGAATCACTTATACCGAAGCCATTGATATTTTATTAAATAGCAACCACTATAAGAAAAAGAAATTCCAATACGACGTAAAGTGGGGAATTGATTTACAAAGTGAGCATGAAAGATTTTTAGTGGAACAACATTTTAAAAAGCCTGTTATAGTAACCAACTACCCTGCTGCAATTAAAGCTTTTTATATGCGCATGAATGATGGTTGTGAGCCAGGAAAAGAAACGGTTGCCGCAATGGATATATTAGCTCCAGGTATTGGCGAAATTGTGGGTGGATCACAAAGAGAAGAGCGCTTGGAGAAACTAGAGGCTAGAATGAACGATATGCATATCCCATTAGAAGAGATGAGCTATTATTTAGACACGAGACGTTTTGGCTCTGTTCCACACGCGGGTTTTGGATTAGGATTTGAGCGTATGGTACAGTTTGTTACAGGTATGACAAACATTAGAGACGTAATCGCATTTGCAAGAACTCCAAATAACTGCGAATACTAATATGGGAATATTATTTGTTTTAATTGGTGCATTTTGCTTTGCCATTAGTAATGCTTATTGGAAAAAAGTAACCCAGACAATACCATATCAAATAGGTATGTTTTATAGAGGTGTATTTGCTACTATAATTTTTGGAATTCTATATTTTGGATTTAGACATGCGCCGGTTTTTAAATATTGGACAGTGCGCGATATTGTATTTGACAAAGAGTTTTTATTGTCTGTGGCATTAAGCATATTTAATATTTTTGGATTGGTATTTTTTTTACAAGGAATTCAAAAAGCCCCTGTAAGTGTTGTGGTTCCTGTGTCTTCTCTAAAATTGTTTACCATCTCAACCGCTGTGTTTATTGTTGGTGAAGTATGGAAAACGCCTTATTTATATGCTTTTTTATTATCTACTTCGGGTTTATTGTTATTGTATTTACAAGGAAAAGAGTTTATCAATGCTTCACAATTAAAATCAGGAATAATTTACGGTGTAGCTTCTAGCTTTTTTTGGGGGAGCTCATATGCACTATATAAATTTCCAATTAGTTGGTGGGGTCCACTTGGATTTAGTTTAATCATTGAAACTACCGCTATGCTTTTTGGCTTAGTATTGGTTTTACGAGACAACTTGTTCAAAGACTTGATAAAATATGTATCTATTAAATATATAGGTGAGTATTTAATATTAGGAGCTTTATTAGTTGTGGGGGGATTGGCCATTAATATGAGTTATGGCTACTTGTCAGTGGTAGTGATTAATATATTAATAATTAGCAGTCAGATACTTTCTGTGTTAATTGGGTTGGTCTTTTTTAAAGAACGCCTAAGTCTGAAACAGTGGATTGGCATATTATTAATTATTGTCAGCTTTTTTGTAGTTGCAACTACTGCTTAGTGTAGGTTAACCTGTGATTTTTATTAGTTTTCAATAAACAAGCCTATTTTTTTGCTATTTAAGGCGGGCTGGCCTATATTTGCTGCCCGAACAAAGCAATTTGTTTGGATGGATAATATCCGATGGCGCTGTAGCTCAGTTGGTAGAGCAAAGGACTGAAAATCCTTGTGTCCCCGGTTCGAGCCCGGGTGGTGCCACAAGCCCTCAACGAAAGTTGGGGGCTTTTTTTGTGATACCTAGGAAAATAAAAAAGCCTCGACTAATCGAGGCTTTCAAATATTGTAAAGCTATTTGTACTTAAACTTCTTTATTCTCTGCTCTTCTTCTAGCCTCCTCGGCTTCTTTGTAAATTCTAATCCAAGTTAGAGAAATGTCAATGATAGCCAACAAGGGTCCAATCATTACGACCATAATAACTTCTAAGCCCGGCGAATATCCAATAACGCCATCATAAGATGACATTTTAGATCGCTTAAAAAGTTTATATAAACAGTAAATAGCAGATAAAATCCATACAAGGATAATGATATTTTGAAGCATAGATATTTTGTTTTGTAATTTAAAGTTAATCCTTTTTATTAATAAGGCGCTTGTAATTATACTCTGTAATAATCTGCTTTCCAGTTTTGGATAGCTAGTTTAATTTCTTTAGAAGATAAATTTTCTTTTGCGGCCTTCTCTACAAGTGCAACATATTCTGCATCGGATGCAAAACGTAAAGCAACTACTTGCAACACTGATAATTCTTTAGGTAATAATTTATTAGTTAGCGAGTAGTGTCTTAAGTTTTCTTCGGCATATATAGCACGGTCCTGCGCCTTTAGGGGGAAGGTTCTAATATAAATCCAAAGTATTACTAGTATTACGCTCACCAAAACCAATAAAGATGCTAGATATTTATTCTCTGGCGTTGAGTGAATTAAATAATTAATGGATCCGCCTAATAATGCCAAAATAGATAACATTCCTAGGTAGTGAAATCCGGGTACCATTTGTGCATGGTTTTTATAATTTTGATCTTTCATAATTGGTTTTTATTTTTTTTAAAGTTTTGCTAATTCAATATTTAAGAGGAACAATTTATTTAATCTTCTTTAAATCTAAGTCTTGAAAATCAAAACTAAAATCGGTGAGAGGAGAAATTGCTTTCATCGTCATGCCAGATGGCTTTCCGTCCATGTCAGTCGTAAACATTACATAAGCATCTGCATCCATGGTTCTGTCATTCCATCTTACAATAAGCGTATTGCCCTTGTATGGAAACAATTCCCCTTTTAATTTAGGAGAGCGCTTACTTGTTAACCACGTGCGTCCGTTATTACTTGTGATATCTATCTCTCCAAACCAAGTGTCTTTATAAGTTCCCATATAAGGAGTTGCATTAAACCCGCCTGTTGTTTTAGCCTGTTCTTTTTTAATACTTTGGTCTACCTCGTCATTTATATTTTTTGCTTCTGCTTCGCCTTTTGCAACACGGTCATGCATTATTTTTACCCAATCAAAACCAACGACACCCAAATAACTATCCTTAATCGTATAACTAATGGCACTAAATGCGGCACCTACTTGTTGATTTGTAAACACCAATATACCCAGGTTTAATTCTGGAAACATTACCACCTGAGTTACAATACCCGCAAGCCCACCAGTATGTGTTACTTGTTTATATCCCTTTACATCACTTAAAAACCAACCTAAGCCATATGCTGAAAAGTGAGTATTGTAAGGGGCCATGGCTCTTGCACTAATAATGGTTTGTGCAGACCAGGTTTCCTCGTGCACATCGTCACTAAAAATTTGTTGCTTTAAACTATCTCCATATTTTCCATGATTCATTTGTGCAATTACCCACTTACTCCAATCGGTGATATTACTCCAAATACCACCAGCTGCATTGGCGCTCTCACTCCAATCAATATCTAACACCTGTAGTTTTCCATCAACTGGTGCATGTGGTCTAATACTATTGCTTCTGTCTTTTAAACGATATAAAGAAGCTGCGGTTGCTTTCATTCCTAGTGGTCGCATAATGCGTTGCTCAACAAAGTCCTCCCAACTTTTTCCACTTGCTCTTGCCACAACCTCACCTGCAACAATATATAAATTGTTATCATAATCATACTTTGTTCTGAATGCAGAAACCGGTTTTAAATATCTTAAATTATGTATGATATCTTTTTTATTAAAATCGCTTCCGTCTGGGAACATCATTAAGTCACCTGCACCCAATCCTAAACCACTACGATGTGTTAATAAATCTCTGATTGTAAACGCATCTGTTACATAGGGATCATACATTTTAAATTCAGGAACATAATCTGTTACCTTATCATCCCATTTAATTTTTCCCTCGTCTACCAATATTCCCAAAGCCGCAGCTGTCATTGCTTTGCTATTAGAGGCTACTCCGAATAAAGTGTTTTCGTCTACTTTTTTACCAGTGTTTATATTAGCCACACCATAGCCCTTTGCATGAATTAATTTTCCGTCTTTTACCACGCCTACTGCAATGCCCGGTACATTAAATGTTTTTAAAACTAATTCGGTAAGTGAATCAATTTGTTCGCTTGTAATGGGTTTTGTTTGTGCTTGTATTTGTTGTGCCTCTACAAATTGTAGAAATACAATTACAGTCATTAAAATTAATGAACGCTTCATATGCTTATATTTATTTTTAATTTTACGAATGGTTTTATGCTTCACTGTTTAATCCTCTTCATCTTCTTCGTCGGCAATAATAAAAATGGCCTTTCTTTTATTAGGTTGTAACCAGTTTAAATATTGTAACATGTCTGATTCTGCAATGGCAACACAACCGGCCGTAGGTGTATATTTTGTGTCTGCAACATGAAAGAAAATAGCACTGCCCTTTCCCTTTACTACTGGCTTGGTATTATATTCTATCACCATACAATATTTGTAGTCAATGCTTTTTAACAATAGGTTTTCAAAGGACTTGGCCCTTGTTTCTCCACGAACATGTTTATTATAGTCGTCGGAATTAGAATCGTCTATCCACTTGTCTTCCTTGGTTGTATGAATAAAAGGTAATTCAGAAGCAATGGTTGTTTCGTAGCTATATAGGTCCCCCAATGCAAATAGACCCGAAGGCGTACATCCATCTCCCTCTTTTTTGGCAACCTCGTATATCAATCCATTACGACCAATACTTGCCCTAACTGGCGCCTGTTTTAATTTCCAAATGCCGTTTTCTTTTTCTACACCGGCTACTTTTATATCTCGATAGCGTTCCCTAAATACAACAAGCATTTGATCCACATTGTCAATACCTCTTGTTACAGATCCAGTTGGATGGTTCCAATTATTTAAAAAAGCGTTGATGGTATAAGTAGTGTCATTTTCGTCCTGGGCATTCGCAAAAAAACCAGAAACTAAAACACATATGGTAAATAATAATTTTTTCAAGGGGTTGAGCTTGTTTGCTTGAAATTAAGAAATATTTCTTTAAACCTTCTTGCCTACTATTTGTTAATTTAGATAACTATGATAGGGCATCGTTTTGTAAATTTTATTCCAGGTGAAAACGCAAAAACCAAGTTTGAGCAAATGCTTGATATTTTCACGCAATTGCTTAATTATACAAGTGGTGATGCAAGCGAAGCATTAGACTGGATGAACCAACTGGATCGTACCCATAAGTTTACTGACGACAATTATGGGGTAGGTGATTTTATAGAGGACCTAAAAGAAAACGGGTATTTAAAAGAAAACCCACAAGATGGTCGTTTTGCAATCACTGCTAAAACGGAGCAAACCATTCGTCAAAAAAGCTTGGAGGAGATTTTCGGAAAACTTAAAAAAGCAAAACAAGGAAACCATAGTACAACTAAGGCAGGCTCAACGGGTGATATTAATTCTGACACACGTTCTTTTCAGTTTGGTGATTTAATGGAACAAATTGATTTTACAGAAAGTATTAAGAATGCACAAATTAATCGTGGCGTTGATTCTTTTTCGATGCATGAAGATGATTTAGTTATTAGAGAAGCGGACTTTAAAACACAAACCTCTACGGTGTTGATGATTGATATCTCCCACTCTATGATTTTGTATGGTGAAGATAGAATTACACCCGCAAAAAAAGTAGCAATGGCTTTGTGTGAATTGATCACTAAAAAATATCCAAAAGATACTATTGATATTGTAGTGTTTGGTAATGATGCATGGCAGGTTGAAATAAAAGATCTTCCTTATTTACAAGTGGGTCCCTATCACACCAATACCGTTGCTGGGCTTGAGTTAGCCATGGATATATTGCGAAAACGCAAAACCGCAAATAAGCAAATATTTATGATTACCGATGGCAAACCTACTTGCTTAAAAATTGGCGGCAAGTATTATAAAAACAGTTTTGGCCTAGATCGTAAGGTGGTGAATCGTTGTATTAATTTGGCAGGACAATGCAAGAAATTAAAAATCCCCATAACCACATTTATGATTGCATCGGATCCCTATTTGCAAAAATTTGTAGAAGAATTTACGGAGATGAATAATGGTAAAGCCTATTTTGCTTCACTTGACAATTTGGGTAGTTTTATATTTAATGATTTTGAAAGTGGAAAAAGAAAAACAGTGTATTAATTATGAGTAAGAAAGTAGACATAAAAAAAATCCTAACATTAGGTGATTTAAAAAAATCGGGATACCAACCCAAGTCGATTAAAGACGAGGTAAGAGATAATTTAATTGCAAGTATTCAAAATAAGGAAAATGCTTTTGAAGGTATTTTGGGATATGAGGATACAGTAATCCCTGATGTGGAGCGTGCCTTGTTGAGCAGACATAATATTTTGTTCCTAGGATTGCGTGGACAGGCTAAAACCAGAATGGCTCGTCAAATGGTAGATTTATTGGATGAATACATCCCTACGGTTGCTGGCAGTGAGGTAAATGATGACCCATTGAAGCCCTTAAGTAGGTTTGCGGTAGATTTAATTGCTGAACACGGAGACCAGACGCCTATCCATTGGGTACATAAAAGCGCTAGATATGGTGAAAAACTAGCTACACCCGATGTGAGTGTTTCTGATTTAATTGGAGACATTGATCCTATTAAGGCGGCGAATTTAAAATTGAGTTTTGCTGACGAAAAAGTTATTCATTATGGAATTATACCTCGAAGCAATAGAGGCATTTTTGTAATTAATGAACTGCCCGATTTACAAGCAAGAATTCAGGTTTCACTTTTTAATATTTTACAAGAAGGCGACATTCAAATTAGAGGATTTAAGTTGCGCATGCCACTTGATATTTTATTTGTGTTTACGGCTAACCCCGAAGATTATACGAACAGAGGAAGTATAGTAACACCGTTAAAAGATAGAATTGAAAGTCAAATTTTAACACACTATCCAAAGAGTATAGAAACTTCTTTAGCCATTACGGAACAGGAAGCAAATATTTTACCGGCACAAAAAGAAAAAGTAGAAGTAAGTGATTTAGTAAAAAGATTAATTGAGCAGGTTTCTTTTGAAGCAAGAACCAATGAATTTGTAGATAAAAAAAGTGGCGTGAGTGCGCGTCTAACCATTGCTGCGTATGAGGCTGCGGTGAGCAGTGCCGAGCGAAGAGCCATTATTCACAACGAAAAAAACACACAAGTTTGGATTAGTGACTTGTCGGGAATTATTCCCGCAATTACCGGAAAAATAGAATTAGTTTATGAAGGTGAACAAGAGGGTCCTTATGAAGTAGCATTAAATTTATTAAATAAATCTATTCGTACTTTATTCGTTTCCTATTTCCCCAATCCTGACGATGTAAAAAAGAAAAAACCTACAAAAAAAGCTGCAGCAAATACAAGCGAGCAAAAACAACCAGAAAATCCATATGCTTTAATTACAAAATGGTTTGATGCGGGTAATCATTTGGATTTATTATTAGACATGAAAGATGAGGAAAAAGTGATTGCATTGTACAAAGTAGATGGATTGTTTGGAATTGTAAAAAAACATTTCCCTCAAGCAGGTGAAAAACAAGCAGCCTTATTAATGGAGTTTGTATTACATGGTTTATCTGCTTATTCATTAATTAGTAAAAAAATGATTGATGGAAAGATTGAGTTTAAAGACTTAATGGGAAGCATGATGAACCTTGGATCTATGAATTTTGAAGAAGATGATTTCAACGACTACGCGTAAATTATTGATTATCAATATTTAAAACAAAAAGGACCGGTAATTTACTGGTCCTTTTTTGGTAGCGTCGTTCAAATTGCTACCTTTGTTCCATCATCAAGAACCCTTTAGTGGGTACCAACCGAGAGAGGATAACTCCGCGGTGGTAAAATCGATGAGGTCACCAAGTCAAAAAAATAACCATGTTTATACAACACAACGACTCCGTATCTCTAATCGCATCTCAAGTTATTAATCATTCCGATGATTTCAATTTGATTATTCAGTCAAAAAATAATGAAAGCATTAAGGGTAAAATTTCTTTTACTTATTTGCACCAACAATTTGAAGCTGGAATAATTATCACAGCCAAATCTATTCAAATCCAATCCCAGTATCCTTTTGCCGGCATTCAAGCTTCTGCACCCATTTTACAAAACCTAGAAATAGACGAAAAAAAATACATATGCAATGGTGGTTTATCAAAGAGTGGACACCAAAATATAATTTGGTTAATGTTGGATTTTATTCATTTATATAATTTATTGAGAATAAAACCAGGAAGTATTTTAGAATTATATCGCGAAGCTTATAACAGTGTAAAAACAATTGAACCCAATCTTGTTTTTGGCAAGATAAATTTAGAAAGTAAAATTGCCATTAAAGCGGCCCAAACCCTTGGTCAAAAAATGAAACGAAAACATAAGTATGGATTTGGCAATAATTTGGATCTTTTGGCTAGTTTTCAGGATATAATTGCAAATTACCCTCAGCAATTAAATATGGCGTCACAAGTGAAAAAAATGGACTGGGTACTAGCTTAACAAGAAATATAGTCGTCTCCTCGGCCAAATATATTACCCAAAAGCTCGGTAGCCTTATTTATTTCTTTTTCATTTCCAATTCTAAATACATCGCACAGAGCAAGTAAGTCATAAAGCATTGGATCTTTTTTACTAGCTTCTGCAGCACCCGGATAGAGCGGTTCAATTAATAAGCCTCTATTTGATCCCTGTTTGTCAGGCCAAACTAGAGGTGTTTCGTTTGGAAAATAGTCTTTTAATATAGGAGCAACACTTCCTGTTGTTAACCCAATTGCGAGCGTACCCCCTTGAATCGGAAACGTGTATTTAATTCCATGTACAATAAAGCCCATTAGTGCTTTTTTATTTACTATTTTCTTATCATCTGACAATAAACCAGCATATACTGATCGGCTCAAAGATTCAGAAACCTCTGATTTACTGAGACTTAGATCGTTTGCAAGTTGTTTTTGCATCCAACCCTCATTAGAATAGGCAATAATTTTTAGTAATACCACAATGTCTTGTGGCCGCATTCCTTTATGGAGTTTCATAGCCTAAATATAGTAAATTTCTCAAATAATTCACAAATCGCGAATTGGAAATTGCTTTATTGCTTTATAAAATCATTATTTCCTTCTATTTTACTGCTATATCAACAGATGAAATAGCTTCTGAATTTAAATAATTCTCTTATGAAGGCTTATCTAATTATCTTAAAAAATTACCAACACCAAACTTAAGTAGCACTTAATGAAAGCTTAAAAAAACCTTCATATTGATTTATAATAATATATATACTTACTATACATCAGGCTCTATTGCCTTAATTTATCTTAGAATATATTCTTAATAAACATTTGTTAAAGAAATGCAAAAATGGTTAACTTCAATGCCGAGTTGAACAACTTCAACTTAATTATTAACCCAAAGAGCACAAATTATGCAAACCAAAGGAGTATGGACTTTACTACTGGCGCTATTGTTTAGCACTGTAGTAAATGCACAACAAAAACCTGTATCGGGAAAAGTTACGTCTAGTGACAATTCTCCCCTTTCAAACGTTACAGTTGTTGTAAAAGGAACAAAATTGTCTGCTTCAACTGACAATGGCGGTAATTATTCAATTAGCGCTGCTTCAGGTCAAACACTAACGTTTTTATATGTTGGTTATGAAATGAAGGAAGTTAAAGTAGGATCAAAAAATCAAATTGATGTACGTTTAAGTGCAAAAGATAACACACTTGAAGAAGTGGTTGTTACAGCAATGGATATTAAACGTAACCCAAAAGAATTGGGATACTCAGTTCAAAAACTTAAAGGTTCGGATATAGCCGAAACACAACGTAACAACTTTGTAAATAGTTTACAAGGTCGTGTTGCTGGTTTAACTATCAATCCAACAAGTGGTTTAGCAGGAGCAAGTTCTCAAATTGTTTTGAGAGGTTTTAACTCTTTATCATTAGACAACTCTCCTTTGTTTATTATAGATGGTGTGATTGTAGATAACTCTTCTGTTTCTGAAAATAACCGTAACACTGGTTTAGCTGTTAAGCCAACAAGTGCAAGTGTTGTTACTGAAAACAGATCGAATGACTATACAAATCGTATTTCAGATTTGAATCCCAACGATATCGAAAATGTAACTGTATTAAAAGGACCGGAAGCAACTGCCTTATATGGTAGCCAAGCAAGTTCTGGTGCAATTGTTATTAGTACAAAAAAGGGAACAAATACAACAGGGAAAGTAAATGTGAGTTATGACAATAGTTTTAGATCTTCTACTTATACAAGATACCCAAGCATGATGACAAAATTTGATGCTGGATACAATGGTGTAAATAGTGATGTGTTTGCTTACTTTGGTCCTGAATTTTCTCAAACGACTAAGACGTATGACAACTTGCACAATTTCTTTCAAACAAGTCTTTCTCAAACACATAATCTTTCAATGGATTATGGAATAAAGAATCATACTGTTCGTTTTTCTACTTCTTTAACAGATGAAAATTCTCCTGTTCCAACAAACAATTATAAAAAACAAAACTTTCGCATTGTAACCAATCACAAGATTGGTAAGACATTGGAAATTTCTCCTAGCTTAAGTATTGTGAATAGCACGAACGACAAACCTTTAAGAGGTGTAAGTGGATATTTATTAAGTATGTTAGCTTGGCCTGTAGATGATAACGCTAAAGACTGGCAAACTGCAAGTGGTATGAAAAAACCATTATTTGGCGCTAATCCAAACAGCGAATTGGACAACCCTTATTTTAACTTGAATAGAAACAGAAGCCGTGACGAAGTTTCAAGAATGGTTGCAACATTAGCAGTTACTTATACGCCAACAAGTTGGTTAACTATTAATGGCCGTGTAGGTTATGATACCTATACTCAAAACGGTTGGACTAAATGGGATTCATCTTCTTTCTTTTTAACAAGAGCTCAAAAAGGTGCATTAGAAAACTATTATCGTAAATATTATGGTTACAACCATACTGTTACCGCTACTGCTAAGAAAAGCTTTGGTAAAGTGAATACACGTTTAATGGTTGGTAATATGTGGCAGGATTATGAAACACAAACCACTGCAATTTTTGGTAACAACCTTACCGATGCAAGCAGAACGGATAGTGCTAATACTTTAGTTACAACTAGAATTAGAAACAGCAATATGACTCGTTTTGGTTTACCTAACTACAACATCAGTCGTCAAGCTGCATACTTTGGGGAAGCTTCTGTAAACTATGACAATAAAGTATTCTTTACTTATTCTCACCGTTTTGAAGAGTCTTCTATATTTCCAACTCAAAGTCGTTCATATAATTATCCTGCAGGTAGCATGAGTGTTATTATGACTGACATCTTTCCTTCTTTAAAAGAAAAAGTAAACTACTGGAAATTAAGAGGATCATTGGCTAGCACAGCACGTTCAAGTGCTCCTTATGCAAACCAATCTATCTTAAACTTTAACACGGGTAGTGGTGGTGGATATTATTATGATTTCACAAACGCGAATCCTTATTTAACTCCAGAAAGACAAAAAACATATGAGATTGGTACTGAGGTTAAATTATTAAGAAACCGCTTAAGTGCCGAGCTTACTTATTATAAGACAGAAAACAAAGATTTGATTGCTGAAAACTTTAGAGCAAGTTACGCAACAGGTTATGTATTGAATACCTTAAACGTGGGTTCAAACGAAAACACTGGTGTGGAATTAGTTTTAGATTATTTAGTAGTTGATAAAAAAGATTTCTCTTGGAATACAAGAGTAAACTTTAATAGAATGCGTAATAAGGTGACTTCATTACCAGCTAACGTTCCTGAATTTTATATTTCTGATACCTGGGTGTATGCGAATGCGCGTGGTGGTTTAGTAAACGGTGGACCAACAACCACTATTACTTCATATGGTTATGCACGTAACACTGCTGGACAAATATTAGTTGATCCTATAACAGGTATTCCTGTGTTAGACAACAACTTTAGAGTTCGTGGTGATCGTAATCCTGACTTTACAATTGGATGGTTAAATAACTTTACATACAAAGACTTAAGAATATCTTTCTTATGGGATATTAAAGTGGGTGGTGATATCTTTAATGCGACTGACAGATACTTAACTACTATTGGTAGAAGTAACAGAACTGCAGATAGAGCCATTCCAAAATTAGTAGAAGGTGTATTGAAAGATGGTAAAGAAAATACTGCAAACCCAACTGCAAATACTATCTATATTAATCCTTACTATAACTATACTTATTATTCAACTATGCCAGAAGAGGCGTTTATTGAAAAAAATATTCATTGGTTTAGATTAAGAGATCTTTCTGTAAGTTATAATCTAAAAAAATACCTAAAAGGAGATTTTGCTAAATACGCAAAATCACTTTCAGCATTTATAACGGTTAATGATTTGATTCTAATTACAAATTATAGTGGTGCAGATCCTGCAGTAGGTGCTAACTCTTCGGCTAGCCGTGGTGTAAGTGGCTTTGGATTTGACTACGGTAATATGGGTGCACCAGTTAGTTTCAACTTTGGTTTTAGAACTTCTTTTTAATCAATAAATAATATTAGGATATGAAATATAATTTTAAACATCTCTTAGTACTAAGCGCACTTGTTATAATGGGTGCAGCTTGTTCTAAAAAAATAGGTGAGGCGTATACTAACCCTAACTACGACGTTAAGGTTGCGCCAGAAACTTTATTACCGCAGATTGTTTCATCAATGGGTGGTAACTATGGTGGACATGGTCCATTAAACGACATTCGTTATATTGGGGCTTACACACAAAATTTTGCTTTTGCAAATACATTAAGCAACTTTGATAGAATGGGTTACGCTGCAGGTACCGATAATGCTGCTTCGTTTTGGCGTTCTCATTATTATGACATTGGACAAAACAATGTAAAAATGATTCAATGGGCAATTGACAACAAGCAATGGGATTATGCTGGTGTTGGTAAAGCCATTTTTGCTTGGAGTTGGTTAACTTTAACTGACTATCATGGCGAAGTGATTTTGAAAGAAGCATTTAACACAGATCAAATTACTTTTAAGTATGACAATCAAGATGAAGTGTATGCTTACTCTAAAAAATTATGTTTTGAAGCTTTGGATTATTTAAATAAAACAGGTGACAACGCTAGCCAAGCATCTCTTGCAAAAGGAGATGGATTTATGTATGGTGGTGATGTTGCAAAGTGGAAGAAATTTGTGTATGGTGTGTTAGCACGTAACTATGCGCATTTGTCTAACAAAGCAGATTACAAAGCGGACTCTGTAATTTATTATTCTAACTTGGCAATGAAAGAAACAGCAGACGATGCGATGGTTAAATTTGCTGCAACTGCAGTAAGTGCAACCAATAACTTTTTTGGTCCATTCAGAGCTAACTTAACTGGTACAACTGTTGCTAACCCAACTGCTATCAGACAGTCTGCCTATATTGCTAACTTAATGAATGGTTCAAACAGTGCCTTTGCTGGTGTTGCTGATCCAAGAGCAATCTATTTATTAAGAAAAAATACCAACGGAACATTTAAGGGTGTTGACATTATGAAAGGTCAATTAGTATTAGCAGCTGGAGATAGACCAGAAAATTTCTGGGGTGTTTCTCAGGCTGCAGCATCTAATAATACTGCACCAGCTACTGATGTTAACTGTCGCTTTATCTTTAGAAACTCAGCACCTTTCCCAGTAATGACTGCATCTGAAATGGCGTTTTTACGTGCCGAAGCTGCATTTAGAAAAGGCGATAAAACAACAGCGTTGGCTGCTTATAAAGAGGGTATCTCTAAACACTTTGATTTGTTGATTAGTTATTATAACACTAACGTTCCTACTGCTGACCTATTAACGGTGGCAAAAAGAGATGCGTTTTTAGCAGATACAAGAGTAGTTCCAGCAACTGCTGCAGAATTAACTTTAACTCAAATCATGTTACAAAAGTACATCGCACTTTGGGGTCATGGCACATTTGAAACATGGGTGGATATGCGTAGATACCATTATTTAGATAATGATCCTGCTACTGGAAAACAAGTTTATCGTGACTTAGTGGTTCCTACTAGCGCTGAATTATTCCCAGACAATGGTGGCAAATTAGTATACAGAGCACGTCCAAGATTTAACTCTGAATACGTTTGGAATATTAACGAGTTAAACCGTATCGGTGCAACAAGTTTAGATTACCACACTAAAGAAATGTGGTTCTCACAAAAATAAGGACTGCTTGCTTTATTTTAATAACCCCTTTTTTAGGGGTTATTTTTTTGCCCATACTTGACTAACTTTAAGAAAGAAATACTTTACATGAAAAAAATAGTTTTATTGTTTTTGTTGGTAATATTTATTTTAAATATTACCAATGCACAAATATCTTGGAAAGATGTTTCTGATGCCTACGGAATTGATACGCCTACATTTAAAGTATATGAATCGACTGGAACCCTTAATGATAGCCCCTTTAGAGCATTCTATGTAAAGGTTAATAAGCAAGATTTTTATTTATCCAAGGGTGTTGATACTACATTGTATCGCAGGTTAACACCTAATCAATATTTTGAAAAATTATACCACCCACTATTAATTGTCAACGCTTCTTTTTTTGAATTTAAAAATAATACCAATGTTAATGTGATTGTACAAAACAATCGTTTAGTGGCACATAATATACAAGGCATACCAGGAAAAGGGAAAGACACACTCACGTACTTACATGTTTTAAATTCGGCTATTGGTATGAATCGAACCAAACAACAGGACTTAGAAATAGCTTATACCTATACTGATTCATCAGAAACAAATCCTTATTATCAAAACACGCCCATTATTCCATACAGAGACTCCAGTGCTAAAATGAATTTACAAGATGAAAGATTAAAATTACTAAAGCCCTGGAAAGTGTATTGGGCGGTTGGAGGGGGGCCTGTATTATTGAAAGAGGGCGAAATACATATAACTAATAACGAAGAGCACAAATTTGCAGGTAAAGCTATTTTAGATAGACACCCAAGAACCGCAATGGGCTATAATCAAAATGGAGATTTAATTATTATGGCTATTCAGGGAAGGATGGGTGGTATTGCTGTTGGGGCCACCTTAAATGAGACAGCAAATTTATTAAAAGAGATAGGTTGTGTAGGCGCTATTAATTTAGATGGCGGTGGTAGTTCTTGTATGTTGGTGAACGGAAAAGAAACGATTAAGCCGTCAGATGCAATAGGGCAAAGACCGGTGCCCGCAGTTTTTTATATTACTAAAAGAGCTTATAAAATAGAATAATTGCATTCATGTAAAAAGCAAATCGCTTCCCTTTAATCTCCGCTCCTTTATTTATCTTACAGCAAATTATTTTATATGCGTAAGATTATATCTTTTTGCGTTGTGCTATTGTTTGCATTTACCGCATCTCAGGCACAAACCATTCCGAGTCCTAAAAGCCATTTTGGTTTTAACATAGGCGACAACTATCACTTAGCCACTTACACACAAACTGAAGCTTATTTTAAAAAACTAGCTGCAGTATCCAATAAAGTAAAACTGCAAGTCATTGGAAAAACGGAGGAAGGTCGTAATCAATACATGTTGATTGTATCTGATCCAAGCAATATCAGACAATTAGAAAAGTATAAATCTATTTCACAAAAATTAGCGCGTGCCGAAGGTTTATCTGACGAAGATGCAAAGCAATTAGCTAAGGACGGAAAGAGCGTAGTGTGGATTGACGGTGGCTTGCATGCTACAGAGGTAGTAGGAGCACATCAATTAATACAAACTATTTATACCGTATTAACAAGAGACGACGAAGAAACAAAACGCATATTAAAATCAACCATTATTTTGTTTGTACATGCTAATCCTGATGGACAAGAGTTGGTTTCAAATTGGTATATGCGCAATGCAGATACTTTAAAAAGAACTACCGATAATATTCCTCGCTTGTATGAAAAATATATTGGCCATGATAATAATCGCGACTTTTTTATGTTAAATATGAGTGAGTCAAAAAACATGAGCCATCAATTATATATAGAATGGATGCCACAGGTTTTATACAATCACCATCAAACAGGCCCTGCGGGCACTGTTGTTGCGGGTCCTCCATATCGAGATCCATTTAATTATGTATATGATCCATTATTAGTTACAGGTATTGATGCATTGGGTGCTGCAATGAGTAGCAGATTAAACGCAGAAGCAAAACCAGGTTATACCATGAAAGCAGGTTCGGTATATTCTACTTGGTGGAATGGAGGATTAAGGACTGCAGCTTACTATCATAATATTATTGGTTTACTAACTGAAATTATTGGCAACCCAACGCCAAGTAAAATTCCATTGGTACCACAAAGATTAATTCCAAATAGTGCTACACCATTTCCGATTGTACCACAACAATGGTTTTTCAAAAACTCTATCGATTATTCTGTTTCCCTAAACTATGCAGTATTAAATTATGCTTCTAGATATAAAGACGAACTGTTGTATAATATATATACGATGGGTAAGCATAGCATTGAAGCTGGAAGCAAAGACAGTTGGACGATGTCTCCAAAAAAAGTTGAATTATTAAATGAGACATTTAAAGCAGACAAAAAAGAAATTAAAGGAGATACCTTGCCTGTAGAATATTTTTCGAAAGTATATAAGAACAAGGAATTGAGAGATCCACGTGGATATATAGTAACTGCAAATCAAACAACCACCGCAACTGCTTTTATAAACATTTTGATTCACAGCGGTATTAAAGTGCAAAAAGCAACAAGTGATTTTGCTGTGGCCGGAAAAAATTATCCTGCAGGTTCTTATATTGTTAAAACCAATCAAGCATTCAGACCTCATGTGTTAGATATGTTCGAACCACAGGATCATCCAAATGATTTTCAATATCCTGGCGGTCCTCCAGTGCGCCCATATGACGCAGCAGGTTGGACGCCAGCATTTACAATGGGCATTCAGTTTGATAGAATCTTAGAAGAATTTAACGGGCCGTTTGAAAACATTGCATATGGTGATGTGCAAAAACCAATTGGCAAAATCAATAGTGCTGTTAAAAATACATATGGCTATACATTTTCTACTAAAGAGAATGCTTCTTATATTGCCGTAAACGATTTATTAAAAGAAGGTGCCAATATTTATAAAACCAAAGATGAATATTATGTAAGCTATTCAGATAAGTTTAAAGATTTTGTTTCTTTCAAAAAGGAAATTGAAAAAATAAGTACCGAAAACGGAATTGTGTTTACAGCTGTTACAACAAAACCTACTGACACTAGTAATAAAGTACAACCTATAAAAATTGCGTTGTGGGATAAATATGGTGGATCTATTTCTTCGGGTTGGTTAAGATGGATATTTGAACAATATCATTTTCCATTTAATTTAACTTATGCAAAAGAAATAGATTCAGTAAACCTAAATGAAAAATATGATGTGATTGTTTTTGTAGAAGGTGCAATACCTGCATTAAGGGCGGAGCCTTCGCCTTGGGAAGATAAGGAACCGAAGTTGGAAGAAACGCCAGAAGAATACAAAGCAACACTTGGAAAAATTACTGTGCAAAAATCAATTCCTGCTTTACAGAAATTTTTAAATAATGGGGGTCGTGTAATTACCATTGGCTCTAGTGCAAATTTGGCATATCATTTAAATCTTCCTGTTAGGAATGCTTTAGTTGAAATGGTAAATGGAAAGGAAAAAGCATTGCCAGGAGAAAAATTTTATATTCCTGGTAGTGTAATGCAAGTGGATGTAGATAATAATTATGCACCTAACTGGGGAATGAATAAAAAAGCAGATGTGTATTTTAGTGCAAGTCCTGTTTTTAAATTAGTACCAGAAGCAATTGCTCAAAAAGAAGTGACTCCATTGGCTTGGTATGCTTCTACAAGTACCCTAAGAAGTGGCTGGGCATTTGGTCAATCTTATTTACAAGACGGGGTAGCCGCTTTTGAAGCAAAGGTTGGAAAAGGGGCTTTATTTGTTTATGGACCTGAAATTACTTTTAGAGGCCAAACGCATGGTAATTATAAGTTGATTTTTAACCAGTTATATAAGTAGTAACCAAAATAATCTATAAAACCTATAGACTAATTGTGATTTTGGCTTGTTTGTGGAAGTTTTTTGCTACTAAACCTGGTTTATCATAAGCGAAAAAATACGAATATCATTATTGTTAAATATTACAATTTTGTTATTCGTATTTTATTTTAAATCATTGTTTTAACTCCTAAAATGAACAAATTTGCCATATATTTCATTCTAAATGATTTTTTGCATTTTAACAATTAATTAATAATTTCGCTACCAAATAAAACAAGTACGCATGAAAAGTAAGATTTTATTTATCCTATTTGCCTTATTCACAGTAGCGTTAAATGTAAACGCACAGGGTATTATCAAGGGTAAAGTTTCTGATGAGAATGGAAAACCATTATCAGGTGTAACCGTTAAAGCAACTCCAGCTGATAAAAAAGCAGCAGTTACAACAGTTACCGACGAGAGCGGTACTTTCTCAGTAAAAATAGCAAGTGCTAAATCTATAGCATTTAGTTATGTTGGTTATGAATCTCAAACAGTCGCTGCTAGCGCAAATATCTCTATCGTATTAAAACAATCTTCTTCTGATTTATCTGAAGTAGTAGTTGTTGGTTACGGTACTCAAAAGAGAAAAGAAGCAACTGGTGCGGTTACTAGCATTAAAGGATCTGAAGTGGCACAAAAGCCTATTCAATCTTTTGAACAAGGTTTAGCTGGTAAATCATCAGGTGTTCAAATCACAGTTCCAAGTGGTGTATTAAACTCACCACCAGTATTTAGAATTCGTGGTACCAACTCAATCTCTTTAAGTTCTTATCCTTTAATCATCGTTGATGGAGTTCCTTCATTCACTGGTGACTTTAGTTCTACAGCATCTGCTGCGAACGCATTAGCAAGTATCAACCCTAACGACATCGAGTCAATCGACATCGCTAAAGACGCTGCTGCAACTGCTATCTATGGTAGTCGTGCTGCAAATGGCGTTGTGTTTATTACTACTAAGAAAGGTAAGTCTGGTAAAATGAAAGTTTCTTACGATGCATCTTACGGTCAAAGTTCGGTGTATGGTTTACCTAACTTAATGAATGCATTGGAATACCAATCATTTAAAACAGAAGCGGTTAACAATAACCCATCTTTAACTGGTGCTTCTAAGCCAGTATTCACTCAAATAGTTGGACCAAAAGGTATGATTAATACAAACTGGTTTGATTATATCTACAGAAGAGGTGAATCACATAACAATACTATTAGCTTAAGCGGTGGTAACGAAGGTACAAGCTACTACTTCGCTGCTGGTTATAATTCTCAACAAGGTATCGTTCAAAAGAACGACTTTAAAAGAATGAACGTTTTAGCAAATGTTGATTCAAAAATCACAAAAGCAATCACAATTGGTGGTAAAATCGCTTATTCTAACGAAGCAAACAATGCAGCTGTATCTTCTGGTTCATTAAGTGGATCTGCATACAACACTGCTGGTTTAGGTCGTAACGGTTTAGTATTACCTCCATTATTGTCTCCATTTAATGTTGATGGTTCTTACAATATTAATGGTGCTTCAATTGGTCAAGGTGCTGCTGTAACAGGAACTTCAATTTCTTATTACAACCCAGTTCCTGCTTTAGATAAAAACCGTAACAACGCTGAAACAAACCATATCCAATCTAATTTGTATGTGCAAGTGAAGCCGGTTAAAGACATCACATTAAAGAGTGTTTATGGTATTGACTACTTATTTGTAGACAATGACATTTTTTATACTCCAATGACTGGTGATGGTTATAGCACTACAGGATATGCATTTGCTGGTAACGGTAAATACAAAACTTGGTTATGGACTAACACAGCTCAATTTGATCATACATATGCTGATAAGCATGCTGTAAGTTTGTTGGTTGGTAACGAGCAACAAAGAACAACATCTGCTGCTTATGGTTTAAGTAGAACAACACTTTCTGATAATGACTATAATGTTATTCAAGCAGGATGGGTTAACACTAACCCAGCTGGTATGGGTCTTGGTGAAAACTATTTATTATCTAGCTTCAGTCGTTTAAACTATAACTACGATCGTAAATATTTCTTATCTGGTAATATCCGTCAAGACGAATACTCTGCTTTAGGTGAAAAGAAAGGTATCTTCTGGGGTGCTAGTGCTGGATGGGAATTATCAACTGAAAATTTCTGGAAAGAAAATAAGTTAGATAAAATATTTAGCAACTTTAAATTAAAAGCTAGCTACGGTAAAGTAGGTAACATTGGTGGTATTGGTGATTATTCTCCATACTCTACTTTCGGTTCTGGTATCTATGGTGGTCAAGCTACTTTAGCTTTCTCTAGTGTAGGTAACAACAAATTAACTTGGGAAACTAGTAAGAAAACAGACTTCGGTGTAAACTTTGGTGTACTTAACAACAGAATCCAAGTTGAAGCTGCTTACTACGAAAACAATATTGATGGTTTGATCTTGAATGTGGCTCAGTCACCTTCTACAGGTTTACCTTCAAGCCCATTACAAAACGTGGGTTCAATGTATAACAAGGGTAAAGAATTTTCAATTGATGCAAGAATCATTGAAAAACAAAATTTCCAATGGAGTGCAAACTTTAACATTACTCAAAACGAGAACAATGTAACTGCATTAGCTCCAGGTTTATCTGTAATTCAATCTGCAACTTCTGGTTTAGAAACAAACAACCAAACAATGGCTGGATATCCTCTAGGTTATTTATGGGTTGTTAGAACAGGTGGTGTAGATCCAACAACTGGTAAGCGTATTTTCTTGAATAGTGTTGGTGCTCCAGTTTACTATCAATATTATGCGCCTTCTGGTCAGTTTAACTACTCAACAACTGCAGACGGAAAAACTAAATACGTAAGCCCTACAGGCGGTACTTCTATTACACAAGCTGCTGATGCGGTTATGTACAAGAATACGCAACCTAAAATTTACGGTGGTTTAACAAATACATTTAAGTATAAGAGCTTTGATTTAGCTGCAACATTAACATTCCAATCTGATTTCTATGTATACTATGGTACTAACTCTGGTTTACATGATCAAAGATTCTGGAACAACGCTAAAGACGTTTTAACTCAAGCTTGGTTCCAAGCTGGTGATAAGAACAAAATGTACGCTAAACCAGTATTTGGTGATAACGTATCAAACGGTTCTTCAATGCCATTGGATATCAACGTATTTAAAGGAGACTTTATTAAGTTGAGAAACTTAAGCGTAGGTTACACATTGCCTAAAACAGTTATTAATAAACTTAAAATTAGCAATGCTAGATTTTATCTAAGCGGACAAAACTTAGCGATCTTCACCAAATATCCTGGTCCTGATCCTGAGGTTTCTTCAAATGGTGGTTCTAACACATCTCAAGGTGTAGATAGAAATACTGTTGCCAATGCAAGAACAATCACATTTGGATTAAACATTGGTTTCTAATTATTAAAATCTAAAATTGAAAAAAATGAAAAAGTTTAATACAAAATATATATTGACTCTTGTGTTAGGAGCTGGTCTCTTAGCAACAGGTTGTCACAAGGATTTATTAACTCCAGTTCCACAAACATCTATTTCTGATGCATCTTCTTTCAGTTCTGCAACAAGAGTTAAATCTCAATTGCTTTCTGTATATGCTGCAATGAAAGGTGGTAACTTTTATGGCGGTCGTTTTGTAATTGATGGTGAAGTAAAAGCCGACAACTACATTAACGAATTATCTAACTTAGTTACAGCTTCTGACGTTTGGAACGAAAACCCAACTAACAGTGCTACTGCTGTTTTAGGTTTGTGGTCTCAAGCATACTTTACAATTAACTCGGCTAACTTGTTTATTGATGGTATGGCTACACAAACTGCTGTTCCAACTGCTACTGCTGCAAACTATATTGCAGAAGCAAGAGTGGTAAGAGCTTTATCTTATTTAAGCTTATTACAATATTATGCTCGTCCTTATGCTGATGGTGCTGGTTCTAAACCAGGTGTTCCATTAAGATTGACAGGTATTAAAGGAACAGGTTATTCTGATTTAGCTAGAAGTTCAGTTGCTGATGTGTACAAACAAATCATCGCTGACTTAGACTTTGCAGAAGCTAATTTACCTTTAACTTATGCAGCTGCTTCTGATAACACAACTCGTGCACACAGAAATACTGCTATTGCAATTAAAACAAGAGTGTATTTAAACATGCAGGATTATGCTAAAGTAATTACTGAGGCAAATAAAATAGTTTCTGCTGCTGCTCCTTTTACTGCTGCAACTGGTGTTGCTCATGCATTACAATCTGATATCACTAAAGTATTTGTAAGCCCTTACACTACTACAGAGTCTATCTTAAGTATGCCAATGAGTTCAACTTCTGGTGATAACGCTGGTACTCAAAACCAATTAGGATATTACTTCTCTCCAACTGCAGCTAATGGTGGTGTTGGTAACGGTGAGTATTCTTTAAATGCTGCTGGTGTAATTGCTGACGCAGGTTGGAAAGCTACAGATGCTAGAAGAGGTTATATTAAAGTAGCTGCTGGTAAATCTTGGTTAACTAAATATGCTGCTGCTAGCCCTTACACAGACTATGTTCCTGTAATAAGATATTCAGAAGTATTGTTAAACTTAGCAGAAGCTAAGGTTAGAAGTACTAGTACAGTTGATGCTCAAGCGGTTGCTTTATTAAGCGCAGTTAGATCAAGAGCTGATGCGACTACTACTTTCACAACTGGAAGCTTTGCTGACGCTGCTGCTTTAGCTACAGCAATTTTGAAAGAAAGAAATATTGAGTTCTTAGGTGAGGGTTTAAGAAACAACGATTTAACTCGTTTGTTATTACCTATTCCTGCTAAAGGAAGTGCACCTGCTAAAACATCTAGTGATGTTGGTTATATCTGGCCAATTTCTGCAAGTGAATTAGCGTTGAACAAATTGATGACTGATAACTAGTAAATAGTTGAATATTAAAAAGGCGATCCAAACGGATCGCCTTTTTTTTGCTTATTTTTTTGCGAACTCGGGTCTTATTACCCAGCTACTATGATTTGGCTTTCTAAATACCAACCAATAAAAAAAGAATAATGTAGTGACAATTGTAATTGCATGAGGCAACCATTCGGGAATAATGCCATTTAGGTTTATCAATAATCCATCCTCATTAAATCTTCCAAATCCAAATAATGCAGGAATACGATATCTATAATACAAGGAAACGCCGGCTGCTGCAAAAATGCTAGTGATTGTTTTGTCTTGTTTATTATTAGTAATCAACAACAAAATAAAATAAATAATACTTGAAACTACAAATCCAATAAAAGGATTTCTATATACAATAAGAGCATCGTTCAATGAATTAAGCGTTGCATAGTCAGGTACATTAAACCAACCCCAAATAAAGCCAGGTAAGCCTGCCACCACCATCCAGCCACTAATGCGATGATAAATTGTTTTAGTTGCTTTAATGGGCGTCATATTAGGTGTTGAGTCAGGACAAGGCACCACACAGTTTTGACAATTATCACAATTGGCATTGGGCATTGAAATAAACACATTAGCGCCATATAATTTTTCAACTGGGTGTATTGGACACAATCCTGAGCACCACGCACTTTTCCATTCATATACAAAACCTAGTGTAACACCAATTACTGCCATTACAACAATCATAATACCTGTGGCAACACCATTCATATTAAACACGGCGTGTCTTAAGGGTACAATAATATATAATGCGATTACTGCTATTAAATTAAATATCCCGCTTTGTGTAGGCGACATTTTTTTTCTATGTGAAAGCCCCAATTTTCTAGGTAATAAATTAGTTGTTGCCAGTGGACAAACATTTCGCCATACACCTACTGCAACAACAAATAGAAAAGGCGCAATAGGAATTAAAATATTCCAAAATAACAATACGCCAATAGGTGGGAAAAACAATAAGCATGTTAAAATAGTTGCGCCAATTAGCCAAACAGCTGTTTGAACAATGCGCCAAATTAAAATAGAACGAGAAGATAACTGTGCTCCGGATTTAAAATCATAGTGAAGTGTGGACATAAAAAAGCTTCAATGGTGAATACAAAATATTGAAGCGAAAAATTAGAATAAAACAAACGAATAAAAAATGATATTAATCACTGTGTCCTTGTTTGCCCCTTCCTTTTGGAACAAGCATCAATGTTTTTTGTAAAGTTTGCTTTAATTGTCTTTTTACAACCTGTCCCATGGTTTTAGCTTTATAAAATGTGGAAGGCTCCTCAAAATGTAAAGTGAGTTCATTTTTAAGTTGTTCAATTTTTTCTGGTAATGAAATGGTATCAGCACACATTACATCAAACAACTCATTGACTCTGTATCTTGCCGATGCTAATCTAAATGTCATCATGGTGCGTTCTTCGGCTTGGTATTGTGCGATAGAGTCTTTGTCTAATTGTTTAATTACAACGTCCACTAGTTCTCTATTTTCTTTAAAAAATTGTGGTAGGTATAAATTTTTCTTACCCTCATAGGATTGTTGATCGAAATCAATTGCTCGAATTCTATATTGAGCATCTTCTATATCCGGAATAATATTTACGACAAAATTATAGGAACGCATATCGCCTAATAATTGTACAAAGCAACGCTCATTAAATTTTACAAATTCTTTTGCAAGCCTCGTTAAATTTGTAGTTGAATTGTGTAAATGTTCTGCAATAAATATATCACCAGGAATTCCGGGAATATGTTCTTCCACCAAAGTGTCCTGATAAGTATAATAGGTAATTCTGTTAGGAGACAATAGGTGTTCAAGCTCTAAACCGTAAACCCTACTTGCATCTGCACGTTTAATATAATAGTGGTCGTAATTATCGTTGAGCTTGTTTACAATTCTTATTCTAAAAGGTTGACTATTTCCAAAATAACAAAAATCAATTCTTGCTACATCTAAGTGTGTAATTAAACTAGTATCACCCTCAGTTTTTAAGACGGCATAAATTTTTACTAAGCTTTCTCTTAAATATTCCCACTCCTTCATATCATAGGAAACCTTTTCCCAGTTACTGTCCTTGCCGTGTTTGTCTTTTAAGGGAACAGAATAAGTGTAACGCTCTAGATCCTTATATGTTACTGGAAGGGTAACCTCTCTTTGGTAATGAGTTAAATATTCACGCAATTCTTTATTAATAGGAAACAGCATTTTTTTCCTAGAGGGCTTGGCACTATCAGCCGGCTTTATGATATGGTCGAAAAAATTTGGCAC
>CANFLP010000005.1 GCA_947447835.1 Bacteroidota bacterium | reverse complement strand
CCAATATCAATGCACGATGTGTGCTTGGTATATGTTGAAAATAGTTTTGAATAGTTTCAAGCATGCAATTGTTTTTAGTACCTAAATGTAAATAAAAAACCCGATGTTCCATTGGAAAGCATCGGGCTTCGTTGTTTTTATGGTACGGATTATTCTTTTATATTAGCTGTTCAACATTAAAGGCATTACCAACATTAATAAATCCTCACCAGGCGCTTGCTCAGATGGCTTAATTAGGCCCGCCTTGCTAGGTGTTGATAATTCTAAATACACGTCGTCGGTATCAGCAGCATTCAACATTTCAATTAAGAATTTTGCATTAAATGCAATTTGAATGTCTTCACCTTGGTATTCACAACTCATGCGCTCATTACCTTCAAAACTGAAGTCAATATCCTGAGCTGCCATTTGTAATTCATTGCCCGTAATATTTAATGCAACTTGATTAGTGCTCTTATTACTAAATACATTTACACGACGTAATGCATTTTGAAAATCATGCTTATTTACAGTTAATCGGAAAGGATTATCTGTAGGAATTACTACTTTATAATCTGGGAAACGCGCATCAATTAAACGACAAATTAATTGTGTTGAACCATGGTCTACAAATAAATGATTATTGTTAAAGCTAATTGTAATAGGATCTTCATTATCAGGCAACGCGTTTTTTAATAAGTTCAATGGTTTTTTAGGCACAATGAAACTTGCATTTTGAGTTGCTTTAGCGTCTGTTCTTTTATATCTCACTAAACGATGCGCATCGGTAGCAACAAACTGTACGCTGTCTTTTGATAATTCAAAAAATACACCCGTCATTGCAGGTCGTAAATCATCACCACTTACAGCAAATAATGTTTTGTTGATCGCCGTTAATAAGCCAGTGCTTGTCATCTTAAATCCAGTGGTATCATCGGCTGTAGGCTCTTTTGGGAAATTGTCTGGATTCTCGCCCATCACCTTATACTTACCATTATCGCTTGTAATCTCTACTGCGTAATTTTTGTCAATATTAAATGTCAAAGGTTGGTCTGCAATATTTTTTAAAGAATCGATTAATATTTTTGCAGGAATACAAACACGGCCATTCGCCTTGCTCTCTACTTCCATTTGCACGCGCATTACAGTTTCAAGGTCGGTAGCAACAATGTTTAATTTTTTATCTTCGATCTCGAATAAAAAATCTTCCAAAATAGGCAATACTGTATTGGTATTAATAACACCAGAAATTTGTTGAAGGTGTTTTAAAAGAGAAGAAGAAGAAACAATAAATTTCATAGAATTTTTGTTGTTTGGCTTTTGAAAAAATCGCGTTTATATACTAGGGCAAACCTAATGTAAATTGTTAAGATTAAAAAGCTATTTTAGCACTACTTATTGACATAGATGAAAAAAATTAGAGTCGGCAAAGAGCAAGCTATACAAAGCATACGTCATTTTTGCGCTTATCAAGAAAGAGCGCAACAGGAGGTTAGAGATAAGCTTTATGAACTAGGTATGACCACTCCTGAAGTGGAAGAAATATTATCTGATTTAATTGCTGAAAGTTTTTTAAATGAAGAACGTTTTGCAACCAGTTTTGCTGGAGGACATTTTAGAATTAAGGGCTGGGGTAAATTAAAAATAAACCACGCCTTATATCAAAAAAGAGTAAGTGCTTATAATATCAAAGTTGCGTTAAAGACCATAGATCAGGACGATTACATCGCCAAACTTCAGGATTTGGCTACCAAAAAGTGGAATACACTAAAGGGTGAGCGCGGCTTATCTAGAATGGCCAAAACACAGGCGTTTTTACACCAACGTGGATTTGAACCCGCCCTCATACAACCCATTTTACAAAAACTTTACAAGCCTGGTTCTTAATGGCTTTATTGTATCTTTAATATGTAAAGAAAACTTCCGTTATAGTGTCAACATTACATTTTTCCTTGATTCAAAGCTCCCTTTTTTGGGAAGACAAGGGTGCGAACCTAGATATGTTCGCTCAAAAAATCAAGTCCATTGAGCAACCCACCGAAATTATTGTCTTACCTGAAATGTTCAATACGGGTTTTAGTATGCAACCCGAAAAATTGGCTGAAACCATGGAGGGTCCAACTGTAGATTGGATGAGACGGCTATCCTTTGAAAAAAGAGCCATCATTACCGGTTCTTTAATCATCGAAGAAGGAGGACAGTTTTACAATAGACTTATCTGGATGTTACCTAATGGTCAATTAGGATATTATGACAAACGACACCTATTTGCTTTTGCAGGAGAGGATCAACATTATACTGGTGGAAATAAAAGATTAATTGCAAGTGTAAAGGGGTGGAAAATAAACTTACAAATTTGCTACGATTTGCGTTTTCCGGTTTGGGCGCGACAACAAGCCAATGAAGAAAATAATAAAGAGTATGATGTATTATTATATGTTGCCAATTGGCCAGAAAAAAGAAGTCATGCTTGGAAAACACTATTAACAGCTCGTGCTATCGAAAATCAATGTTTTTCTATTGGAGTAAACCGGGTTGGTTTAGATGGAAATAATATTGCACACAGCGGAGATTCAATGGTAGTAGGTCCTCTGGGAGAAATTCTTTATCATTGTGCATATGAAGAAGATACTTTTCACATTAGTTTACAAAAAGAAGAGGTGAATAATACAAGGGAGCGTTTTCCTTTTTGGAAAGATGCAGATGATTTTACTATTTTATAATTAATATCATTAAATAAATACGATTGCAGATGTCAAATTTTTATGCTGCGCAAGAATTGTTTACAGGTGAGCACTGGGTATCTGAAGTAAATATTGAAGTAAATAATGGAAAAATTATTTCAATTAGCAAGCAAGGATATGATCCAAAAAACGCTTATCCATTAATTGTACCTGCGTTAATTGATTTACAAATTTATGGTGCTGAAGAAAAATTATTATCTGAATTTCCAGAAGCAGATTGCATTGAAAAAATTTATCAATATTGTTTAAAGGGTGGTGCGGCCCATTTTCAACCCACTATCGCTTCTCAATCTAACGAGGTTATATATAAAGCGATTGATGCGGTTAAGGTTTATAAAACCAGTGGAGGCAAGGGTTGTATTGGTTTACATATAGAAGGTCCTTGGATTAATATTGCTAAAAAGGGTGCGCATCAAGAATTGGTTATTCACAGTCCTAACTTACAAGAAGTAAAGGAACTGCTAGCATATGGAAAAGAGTGGATTAGTATGATTACCCTTGCACCCGAAGTTTGTTCTAATGAAATCATTGATTTGATTCAATCCTATGGTATTGTTGTTTCCGCTGGCCATAGTAATTCAAGTTATGAAACCGCAACTCAGTTTTTTAATAATAATATAAAAGTGGCAACACATTTGTACAATGCAATGAGCGCTTTCCAACATAGGGCTCCTGGTATGGTTGGTGCTATATTTAATCATAAGCGCGCCATGTGTAGTTTGGTTGCCGATGGATATCATGTAAATTTTAATGCTATTAAGGTTGCAAAACAATTGATGGGAGATAGGTTGTTTTGTATTACCGACGCGGTCACGACTACACACTCGGGATTCTATCAACACAAACTAGTTGGAGATAAATACGAGTCTGCTGGAACCCTTAGTGGGTCTGCTTTAACACAAATTAAATCTATTAATAATTTGGTAAATGAAGTGGGAATTGATTTAGGGGAAGCGGTAAGAATGTGTAGTTTATATCCAGCTCGCGTAATGCAAAAATTAAATATGACCGCTACAATTGATATAAATGAAAATGCCGACCTGCTTTGTTTAAGTGCAGATCGACATTTATTAAAGATGATCGTAAGTTAGTTGCGCGTTCTTTTATTTTGAAAATGCATTCCACCCTTGTGCATTAATATCAAAAACATTATTTCCTTTGGTAATTATTTTGGTGCCCTCTTCTTTATCACACATATATCCAATTACGCTGATATCCTCTTGTAATGTTATCTTGTCGTAGTCGGATTGTTTCATGGTAAACAATAATTCATAATCCTCTCCGCCATTTAAAGCACATACCGTTGGATCTAGGCCAAACTTAAACGCTGCGGCTTTGGTGGCCTCATTCAAAGGAATTTTATCTTCATATAATCTACAGCCCAAATTGCTTTGTTTACAAATATGAAGGATATCACTACTTAATCCATCGCTCACATCCATCATTGCCGTTGGCGTTATTTCCTGTGTTTCTAAATAGTCGATGATATCTTTTCTTGCCTCTGGTTTTAACAATCTTCCTACAATATAATCTTCGTTTTCTAAAGTGGGTTGTACTTGTGGATTTTCTAAAAATATTTTCTTTTCTCTTTCCATTAAGGTCAAGCCTAAAAAAGCCGCTCCTAAATCGCCAGACACACAAATTAAATCGCCACTTTCTGCTGTGCTTCTTTTTACATATTTATCTGGTGCTACCTCGCCTATTGCTGTTATAGAAATAACCAATCCTTTTTCAGTGGTTGAAGTGTCTCCACCAATTAAATCCACACCATATTTTTCACAGGCTATTTGCACGCCCAAATAAAATTCTTCCAACGCCTCTAAACTAAAACGATTGCTAAAAGCCAAGCTGGTAGTGATTTGTGTGGGTTGTGCGTTCATTGCATATATGTCGCTTAGGTTCACAATCACCGACTTGTATCCAAGGTGTTTTAGTGGCGTATACATCAAATCAAAGTGCACTCCCTCCACTAATAAGTCGGTTGTGATTACGGTTTGTTTTCCAAAGTGGTCTATCACCGCAGCGTCATCTCCTATTGATAAAACGGTTGACGCATTAAATGTTTCAAAATTTTCGGTAAGATGATCTATCAAACCAAACTCTCCTAGTTTTTCTATTTCTGTTCTTTCTGACATAATTATTTTTATAAAGTACCGCCCTTAATTAAATTTAATAATTGATCGTGTATTTTACCATTGGTGGCGATAATACCAGGTTGGTATGGATTATATTTTTCACCTTTTAAATCGGTTACAACGCCACCCGCTTCTTGCACAATTAAAAATCCAGCTGCACTATCCCAGGCTTGTAGTTTGTGTTCATAAAACCCATCAAACCTTCCTGCGGCAGTCCAACATAAGTCCAAAGCAGCGCTTCCTAAACGACGAACCGGAATGGCTTTGCGAATTAGTTTTTCAAAAATTTGTAGTGGCCCGTTTTCGGTATCTAAATATTGATAAGGGAAGCCCGTAACCAAACAGCTTGCCAATAAATTATCTTTATCACTCACCTTGATAGGTTTATTGTTTAATGTGGCGCCCTTTCCTTTTTCTGCAAAATACATTTCATTCATAAACGGGTTATATACCGCACCCATTATCATTTCACCATTTTCTTCAACCCCAATACTTACACAACAAATGGGAATACCATTTGCAAAATTTATAGTGCCGTCTATTGGGTCAATAATCCATTTTATATTTGAAGCCGTTGGCATAGAGCCCGTTTCCTCACTTAATATAAAATGATCGGGATGATTTTGTTGAATTACTTTAAAAATGGCTTTTTCAGAAGCGTGATCGGCTTCTGTTACCAAATCGTTAAGGGTGCCCTTGCTAGAAATGGTAAAAGTTCCGTTAAAATAACGCGTCAGCTCTGCAGCGCCTGCTTCTATCGCCTTTAAAAGTGTATTTTTAATCATACTGCAAAAGTAGCTTCGTTTGCTCGAATAACATTCCTATTTTTGCACATAATCTTAAAAGATAAAACCCGATTTTGTAGATGCCGATTTTCGAGATTAACTTGCCAAAAAGCCTAACTAAAGCCCTTGGACTTCCACAAAGAAGCCCAAGAAGATCGCAACTTCGTGTGCTTAAGAAATTGTTACGTCGCGCAAGGTATACTGAGTTTGGCCAAAAGTTTGGGTTTGAGCAAATTTTACAAAGCAAGCATGTTGGAAAATCATTTCAACAAAATGTTCCAGCTTATAATTACAATAAAATTTATGCCGAGTGGTGGCACAAAACCCTAGAGGGTCAAGTAGATATTACATGGCCAGGCAAAATAAAATTTTTCGCTCTAAGTAGTGGTACTAGTGAAGCTGCAAGTAAATACATTCCTATTACCAATGACTTATTAAAAGGAAATAAAGTAATTATGATTAAGCAGCTTATTAGTTTGTTTAATTATAAAGATGTGCCTTTAGCAAGTATTAGCAAGGGTTGGCTAACCCTGGGTGGTAGCACCGATTTACAAAAAGGACCGGGTTATTATGCAGGTGACTTAAGCGGCATTACAGCAAAAAAAGCGCCGTTTTGGTTTCAGCCTTTTTATAAACCAGGAAAAAAAATTGCAAAAGAAAAAGATTGGAACAAGAAATTAAAAGAGATTGTTGAGAAAGCGCCCAACTGGGATATTGGATTTATTGTTGGGGTGCCCGCTTGGATTCAAATGTGTATCGAAATGGTGATTGAAAGATACAAGTTGAATAATATTCATGAAATTTGGCCCAACCTTGCTTTTTTTGTACACGGGGGCGTAAGCTTTGAACCCTACAAACATGGTTTTGAAAAATTATTAGGAAAGCCTATCTCTTATGTAGAAACCTATTTGGCAAGTGAAGGTTTTTTGGCATGGCAGGATAAACAAAACGGAGAGGGGATGCGCCTTTCGTTTAATCAACATATCTTTTTTGAATTTGTACCATTTGACGAAAACAACTTTGACGCAGATGGGGAAATGATAGATAATCCAGAAGCCCTTATGATACATGAAGTAGAAGAGGGAAAGGATTATGCTATCTTAATAAGCACGGTTGCTGGTGCATGGCGCTATTTAATCGGTGACACGGTTAGGTTTGTGAACAAGGCTAATGCCGAAATTATTATTACCGGACGCACCAAGCATTTTTTAAGTTTGGTTGGAGAACACTTAAGTGTAGACAATATGAATAAAGCCATTCAATTGGTTAGTGAAGAGATGAATATTTCTATTCCCGAATATTGCGTAAGCGGAGAACCAGCCGGTACTTTTTTTGCTCACCACTGGTATATTGCTTGTGATCAAGCAGTGGATGAAAAAATATTAGAACAAAAAATTGATGAAAAATTAATAATGCTTAATGATGATTATGCAGTTGAAAGAAATAGTGCATTAAAAAGTGTGCGCGTTTCTATTTTGAAAGAATCAATGTTTATGTCTTTTTTACAAAGCAAAGGAAAAATTGGAGGACAACATAAATTTCCAAGAGTAATAAAGGGTGATTTACTAAAAGACTGGAAGGTTTTTATTTCAAATAATTAATATGATTGCACCCATTATTAAGGGCTTGTTGCTTGGGCTCATATTAAGTATATCTATTGGCCCTGTTATTTTTGCAATATTAAAACAAAGCTTAACCAACGGAAGAAAGGCCGGATACACTTTCGTGGCAGGTGTTTCGGCTAGCGATATTACCCTACTTATTATTTGCAATGTCTTTACTGCGTTATTTACATTGGTGCTAACACACAAAGCTATCATCGCAATGTTGGGGGCTGGCTTTTTATTATTAATGGGGTTGTATACCTTGATTTTTAAGAAAATTACAATTGATTCTCTTGGTGACGAAAAAGAAAAAACCATGCGCAAACGTGACCTAGTTGGCGTATTTGTTTCAGGATATTTAATGAATACATTAAACCCTAGTGTATTTTTATTTTGGTTTGCTTGGACTGCGGCTATTGGAACAAATGCATCTGAAACCGAAAATCCTATGGTTTATAAATTATTAGTTTTTGGAACTTGTTTATCCTTTGTGTTGGTTTCTGATTTAATAAAAGTGGCACTTGCTGGATTTTTAAGACCAAAACTTACCGAAAACACTTTGGTATGGATTAATCGTATTTCTGGAATTATAATTTTAATTTTCAGTGCAGCGCTTTTTTATAGTGCATTAAAATACTAGGTCTTTTTTGGGGTCATACTTCGGCTGAAACCCTGGTTTGCTTCAAAAATGAAAAATACTTTAACACCACGCTCGTTTATATTGTTAGGATTAGTTCGTAAATTGTATTGTGAATAAATCAATTATAATATTGGCTTTGGCGACATTGTGCTTTGGTCAAGCAAACGCACAAGGCGGGAAGCTTTTGGCGCTTAAAGACAGGGGTATTATTGTACACTCCTATACAGACGGAAGTTATATAAATTTTGAGTTCAGTAATCATCAATGGGTTACCGGATATATTGATTGGGTAAAACCCGATTCTATACAAGTAAATCAATTTGCCCTACAACAGGTGATGACTACTTATGGCACATGGGGTGAAGACACTTTGAAGTTGGGTCACCTAACACTACACATTAATGAAATCATTGCTTTTGCTCACGAAAGAGGTCATTACACAAGTGTTTTTTCTAATGGAAGTTTATTAAAAGTTGCAGGGCCTCTATATGCTGGATTAAATATTACGAACTCTTTATTAAAAAAAGATCCTGTATTTAGCAATCGTAATATTCCACAGATTGCAAGCGGTATTGTTGTTTGGCTTATTGGAAAATGGCAAACTAAACAAAATCCCAATTATCGTCCCATTGGAAAACGATATAGTGTAGAAGTAATTTAATAACCTCTATTTAATCTAGGCCGTGTTTAAAAAAATTAAGAAGTTTTTTTTCTATTTATTTATATGTTCGGTTGTTTATGTACTCATTACAAAATTTGTGGAGCCTCCTATTACTATTACTCAAATTACCAATGCATTTGGATTGGGATTAAAAAGAGATTATGTAAGTTGGGATGAAATGTCCTATAATATAAAGCTTGCGGTCATTGCGAGCGAGGATCAAACATTTACAGACCACAGTGGTTTTGATTGGGATGCTATTGAAAAAAGCTTGCGTCCAAAAAAGAAAAATAAAAAATCTAAAATACCCATTGGTGGTGGAGCTAGTACCATTACACAACAAACTGCAAAAAATGTTTTTTTATGGCAGGGGGGTAGTTACGATAAGTACATTAGAAAGATACCAGAATTTTATTTTACTTTTTTAATTGAGTGGATTTGGGGAAAGCATAGAATATTAGAAGTGTATTTGAATGTAATTGAAACCGGGCCTGGATGTTTTGGTGTAGAGGCCGCTGCTCAACACTATTTCCACAAGTCAGCAAAAAACCTATCGCGTGCAGAAGCCGCTATGATTGTTGCGGGTTTTCCGAATCCTAAAAAATTTACTGCAGTTCCAATGACAAGAAGGGTTTCGTGGCGCTATCCTCAAATATTACGAGAGATGAACAATATTGAAACCGACGAAGATATTAGTGCTTTATTAAGGCATAAATAGTTTAAATCACAATTTGCTTTTTTACAATCAACTTACTTTATTAGTTTTTCAATAATTTCAATTGCATTGTTGGTTCTCTCTGCCCCAAGACCGTTTACAATACCCCATGGTGTATTTTGATTCATAAGCAATTCTTTATAAATAGTAAACAGCTCTTGTCTTGGTTGTTCGTTTGGATATTCACGCATTTCATCAGGCGCCCAAGGAAGATCTATATCACACAATAAATAAGCATCATATTTTCTTTCATTTATTTTTTCTAAAATAAATGGGTGGCAGTTATTAAACACATATTCACACCAAACTTTCATCACATACATATCTGTGTCAATTATTAACATCTCGCTTGTCTTTTGCACATAGTCGTCTTCTCCCGCAAGTTGTCCTTTTGCAATAATTAATAGGTCATCATAATTATAATTAGTACCGTTTTCTGATAAATACTGTCTTGCATATTCTGGACACCAATTGGTATTATAGTGTTTAGCCAAGGCTTCGCAAAGCGTTGATTTGCCAGTTGATTCTGGACCGAGTATTACTATTTTTTTTACCTTTTTCATTTATTCAAAACGATTAAGTATTAATATTTTAAAATCGTTACGTTTTTATAAATTAATCTACTGTGTTTTTTTGGGGTTCGATTTTGCCTTTTGCTTCCAAGATTGTAAGCCAGCAAATGCTAATATAAGTAAGACAAGAAATTGTACACTCGTAAAAGCATATCCTTTAATAAAATACAGGGGAATAGATGCAATGTTGGTAAGTATCCACCAAATCCAACTTTCTACTTTTTTCTTTGCCATTAACCACATGCCGGTATACGCTGTTGCACTAGCAAATGCATCGGCCCAGGGAATGGCTTCTGGCGCAAATGCGTTTTTGGCAAAAGAAAGCGCAGTAAATATCACAATATAAAATAATCCAAAAAACGAAAGTTGTTGTAACCACTCTTTTTTAGTGCTACTTGTAATTTCTAGTGCTATTGTTTTATGATCTTCTTTTGTGCGTGTCCATAGATACCAACCGTAGATGCTCATTATGGTGTAGTATAAATTTACACTTGCTTCTCCCAATAAGTGTCCTTTATAACTTAAATAAATATAAAACGTGGTGTTTACTAAACCTGTTGGAAAAACCAAAATATTTTCTTTTCTGCTATACCAAACCGATGCAATGCCCGCTATTACTGCAATTGCTTCTACCCATCCTGTTTGCATCAAACCTGTATATATGGCATGTAAAATATCGGACATGAATTTTTTTGGGTTTTTTTATTGGGTTTTATTTGGCCATTTTCATTTTTTCTAGCTGAGATTCTAATAAAAACATTTCGTCCCTTGTTTTTGCGGCTTCCATAAAATCCATAGCCTTAGCAAATTTATCCATTTGTTTTTTAGTATCACGAATGGCTTTTTCTATTTGCGGAATTGTTTTATAACTATCATATGATGTATCACCATCTGCCAAAACATTAATTTCATCTGTAGTACGCACGTTCATATTATTAAGCGTGTATCCCTTAATATCCAAAACTGAGCCTTGTGCCATTACCTGCTCAATGCTTTTTACAACTGTGGTTGGCGTAATGTTGTGCTCGATATTATATTTAATTTGTTTTTCGCGACGACGATTGGTTTCATCTATTGTGCGTTGCATGCTTTTGGTAACCTGATCTCCATAGAAAATAACTCGCCCGTTCACATTGCGCGCAGCACGACCAGCGGTTTGGGTTAGCGATTTTTCATTTCTTAAAAACCCTTCTTTATCTGCATCTAAAATAGCTACCAAGGAAACCTCTGGTAAATCAAGCCCCTCTCTTAATAAGTTTACACCCACTAACACGTCTATAATACCCAATCTTAATTCGCGTAAAATTTCAACACGCTCTAGTGCATCAATATCACTGTGAATATATTTGGATTTGATTTGAATTTTTTGCAAAAAACGATCCATTTCCTCTGCCATTTTTTTAGTAAGGGTGGTTACCAATACACGATCCCCTTTTTCTACTTGCATTGCAATCTCTTCTAACAAATCATCAATTTGATTTTTTGTTGGCCGCACTTCTATCGGCGGATCTAATAGTCCTGTTGGTCTTACAACCTGCTCCACAATTAGGCCTCCTGTTTTTTCTAATTCATATTCACCGGGCGTGGCACTTACAAAAATAGACTGTCCAACAATATCTTCAAATTCATTAAAATTTAGTGGTCGATTGTCTATAGCGCTGGGTAATCTAAACCCATATTCTACCAAGTTCATTTTTCTACTTCTGTCTCCACCATACATACCACTAATTTGTGGAATAGTTTGGTGGCTCTCGTCAATCACGCATAAAAAATCTTTTGGAAAATAATCCAACAAGCAGAAGGGTCTTGTACCAGGAACACGTCTATCAAAAAAACGAGAATAGTTTTCGATACCTGTACAATAACCCAACTCTCTAATCATTTCAATATCATATTCTACACGTTCCTTTATTCTAGCAGCTTCCTGTGGTTTTCCTACATTTTTAAAATACTCCACCTGGGCGCGCATTTCATCCTGAATTTCATAAATTATTTGTTGCACCATGTCCTTTGGTGCTAAGTATAAATTGGCAGGAAAGATGGCTGCGTTTTCCATGCGCTCAATTCTTTTTCCTGTTTCAATTTCAATGGTTTCTATTTCTTCAATCTCATCGCCAAAAAAAGTAATTCTATATCCATAGTCTACATAAGGCAATCTAATGTCTACGGTATCTCCATTTACCCTAAACGCACCCCTATCAAATTCTGTTACCGATCTATGATATAAGGCATTTACTAATGCGTGTAAAAAAGCTTGTCTTGCTAATATTTGACCCTTATGAATTCTTATAATTCCATTTTCTAGTTCAGTGGGGTTTCCCATTCCATATATACAACTCACGCTCGCAACAATTATAATATCTCGTCGACCGCTTAGTAATTGAGCTGTTGCTTGTAGTCTAAGTTTGTCTAACTCCTCGTTAATACTTAAATCTTTTTCGATATACACCCCCGAGGTTGGTAGATATGCTTCGGGTTGATAATAATCGTAATAAGAAACAAAGTAACCAACAGCGTTGTTTGGAAAAAAACTTTTAAACTCTCCATACAACTGTGCAACAAGTGTTTTGTTGTGCGTTAGTACGAGTGTGGGGCGTTGTATATTTTGAATAAGATTCGCAATGGTAAAGGTTTTACCACTCCCCGTCACACCTAGTAATGTTTGGTACCTATCTCCATTTAAAACCCCCTCGGTCAACTGTGCAATAGCACCAGGTTGATCTCCCGAGGGGGTATAAACAGATTGAAGTTGAAATGGCATACTCAAAGGTACGTCCTATAATGCTTCTAAATAAACCGAAAGTTTGTCAATTGCTTTTGCAACTTCACTTATTTGTTCTTTTGTTTCTGGCCAGTTTTTTTGTTCAATTGCCTCTCTAACACCCGGCACCGTTTTAACTCCGTATCCAGTATAAAAACCAGGTGCATATAAACTATGTTTATACCAAGGTCGTCGAGGTAATCCTACGTTAGTTAATAATTGTTGCTCTGCAGTAAATAGCCCTGTGTTTATTGCAGCAAGTTTAGCCACATCTACGGTTTTCTTTGCTTCTTCGGCATGGGTAGCCGCTTTTTCTAAATTAGATAGCGCGTTTAATAAAGACGAGAAATCTATATATGGCACTTCTGCGATTGCCTCTTGTGTTTTTAATTTATCACTTGGATCTGCGGCATAAACATATACTTTGTTTTTAACCAACTCGTTTTCAACCTTCGCTGTTTCACGAAGTTGATCTACATTTTTTATTAATTCCGTAATATATCCTCTTATTGTTTTGTGTAATTCTCTAAAATCAAATTGTAGGGCATCTGCGTCTGCAAGGCGCAACACCGCCCTTCCTGTTGTCTGTGCAAGTGTTACTCCATAAACAAATGTTGGATCTTTAAAGCGCTTATACATGTCATAAGAGTCATAAATAGAGTGGTATTCTCCCCCTTCATCTTCTCCCCCAAATCCAATGTTTAAAGATGGCACACCAAGGTGTTGAATAAAGGATGAATAATCAGAACCAGACCCCATTGCGCCTAGGGGATATTGTGTGGACTCATACGCCTCTTTTTTTGCCGACGCGCCCGTTGCGGTTGCTGCTCTTGATGCTTTTGATCTTTCAAAAAGAGTTACACCTGTTTCTGGGTCAATAATTGATTTACTGATTTCGGTAATCAATGGTACGAAAGCGTGAGAGCCTTGTGCACCTAAAAAACCCCTGCCATTTCCGTCTGAATTAATATAAGCAACCGCTTTAGCTTGTAATTCCGCTGCATGGTTTTCTACCCACTCTGTTGAACCCATAAGTCCTGGTTCTTCTGCATCCCATGCACAATAAACAAGCGTTCTTTTTGGTTTCCACCCTTGTTTAACCATACCACCAATAGCAATAGCCTCTTCTAATTCCGAGGCCATTCCGCTTATTGGGTCAGCTGCACCGTTTACCCAGCCATCATGATGATTACCCCTTACAATCCACTGGTCTGGAAACACTGAACCCTTTATGGTTGCAATCACATTTAACCCTGGTGTTAATTTCCAATCAAAAGCTAGTTTTAAATGAACCATTGATTTACTTGGTCCAATATGATAAGTAAATGGAAGACCACCACCCCAGTTTTTTGGAGCTACAGGTCCATCCATGTCTTTTAATAAAGGAGATGCATCACCATAACTAATGGGTAGCACCGGAATTTTTAATAAGTTGGTGGCGTCTTTGTGATCAACTCTTGTCGCTCCCGCCAAAGAAGCGGTGTTTGGTGTGGTTGGATCACCAGGATAAATCACCATGTCCATAATAGATCCCCTTTGAACGGTTTGGTCATTTTTAAATGCACCTATTGGATAAGGGTCCCCTGCACTATAACCATCGTCAATTGGGTCTGAATATATTAAACAACCAATGGCACCGTGTTCTTGTGCTACTTTTGGTTTGATACCTCTCCAACTACGACCATATTTAGCAATTACTATTTTTCCTTTTACGTCGATCCCATATTTAGCAAGCGTTTCATAGTCTTCTGGTAAACCATAGTTTACAAAAACCAGGTTTGCTGTTACATCGCCATCTGCGCTCCAACAATTATAGGTGGGTAGTTGATCCGCTTGATTTGATGTTGCGTCTTCTTTTAGTGGGGTTTCTTTTAATTTAGCCTTATAGTTTGTCGCCCCCGACATTTCAAGGGTTCTGGTTACGGGTGTTGGAAACATCAATTGATAGGTTTCAATTTTAGTGTCCCAACCCGCTTCTTTAAAAACTTTTGCAATTTCACTTGCTACCATTTTTCCTCCTACCGAACCTAGATGGTGTGGAACCGAGGATAGTAGTTTAATGTTTTCTCCAACTCTTTTTGCGCTTAATTGTGCATCAAAGGTTTTTTCAATTTTAATTTGGTTCTCGCTTGACCTAAAGCCCAACAAGTTTTGTTGTGCCTGTGTTTTTAAAATTAATAAACACAATAAAGAAAAAATAAGGACTTGTTTTTTCATATACTTTTTTTATATATTAAATATGTCTGTTTAGATAGTGTGTATAGTCTGGAAGTTTATATTCATATTCTTCCTGCATAAACCTTGAGGTCATTAAAAAATCGGCGGTGCTTCTATCACAAGCCATTGGAAGATTCCAAGCCACCGCAAGTCGTAATAATGCTTTAACATCACTATCGTGAGGCTGGGCTTCCATTGGATCGAAAAAGAAAAAGACAACATCAATATCTCCTGTTGCAATCATGGCTCCAATTTGTTGATCTCCACCTAGTGGTCCGCTTAATAATTTAACAACGGGTTGATCTAGTGCTTCTTCAATTAACTTACCCGTTGTTCCTGTTGCTACCAAAGAGTGTTTAGATAATTCAATTTTATTATGAATTGCCCATTCAATCAAGTCCTTTTTTTTATTATCATGTGCAATTAGGGCGATTTTTTTTCGTCGCTCTAGTTTTCTCATATTTTTTGACATTATTTTAATTTAAAAATTAAAAGATGGTTATACCTCTATAGTGTGTTTGCTTAATAATAGCACACATAACAAGGTACCAAATATTATTGGTAGTGGTAGGCCTATTATATAAAGAAAAGTAATTATTAATATAATATAGATAGGATATGTGAAAAGCAATAAGCTAAATAAAACAGAGTCAAAAAATACGGTTCCTGTTGTTTTTTTAGTAGCTATCTTTTTAATTAAATTATAATATGGAAGATGAAAATAATAGATGGGGTTTTTCTTTATGTTGGTTGGTTGGTTGGGAATGAAAATATTTTCGGCTAGTAATTTAAATACTTGTTTGTTAAACTCAACTCTGTCTTTAGGAATAATAATTGATTGGTTGAGGTGCATTTGTGATAAACTAATATTTACTTTTTTACCAATCCCTTTTAATTGATTATATGCAATTCCGACTATGTGTATATTTGGAAACAACCCTTTTTTATGTGCGCCTTCTAATATTCTAGTGGTTCCTTTTTTAAAGGGTTGTAGTTTATGGGTGTTAATACAGGTACCCTCTATAAAAATTAGAACTGCTTCTCCATTATTTAATAATCTTATAGATTCATTAAACGCATATTCATTTAGGTGTAAAAACTGTTTTCCTTCTCTTAATCTATATACAGGAATCATATTTAATAAACCTAAAAAAAGGCGATGGTGTTTTTTTGTAAAAGCATCTCCTCTTGCTAAAAAATATACCCGACGCGAATATTGAGCACCAATAATAATAGCATCCAGGAAAGAATTTGGATGATTAGCAATAATTAATAACGGCCCTTTTTGTTTTAATAGGTGTTTGTTTTTAATATTTATATCAGTACAAAACAACCAAAGCGCTGCTCTAATAAATAGTTTTAAAATTCGAATCAATTGTTTTTTTTATAAATATAAAAAAACCGCACCATAAATGATGCGGTCCGTACCTACTAACCTTTAAAAAACTAGATAAATATTATTTACTTGCTGCTTCCTCTATTTTTGCTGCAATTTTTGCTCTTATTTTTGCTTCAATTTCATTTGCCATTTCTGGGTTATCGTGTAAAATGGTTTTTACTGAATCGCGACCTTGACCTAATTTATTTCCTTCGTAACTAAACCAGCTTCCACTTTTATTGATAATTTCTAATTCTACACCCATATCAATAATTTCACCAATTTTACTAATTCCTTCTCCAAAAATAATTTCAAATTCTGCTGCTCTAAAAGGAGGTGCCACTTTATTTTTAACTACTTTCACTTTTACTCTATTTCCTATTGCTTCATCACCATCTTTAATTTGTGCCATTCTTCTAATATCTAAACGAACAGAGGCATAAAATTTTAATGCATTACCACCGGTAGTAGTTTCAGGGTTACCAAACATTACTCCAATTTTTTCACGTAATTGATTAATAAAAATACAAACAGTACCAGTTTTATTAATTGTTGCAGTTAATTTTCTTAATGCTTGTGACATTAAACGCGCGTGTAATCCCATTTTAGAATCACCCATTTCACCTTCTAATTCACTTTTTGGAACCAAGGCTGCTACAGAGTCAATAACAACTACGTCAATAGCTCCTGATAATATTAAGCGATCCGCTATTTCTAATGCTTGCTCACCATAATCTGGTTGAGAAACTAATAAATTATCTACATCAACACCTAGTCTTTTTGCATATGCACTATCGAAAGCGTGTTCAGCATCAATAATTGCACACATACCACCTTTTTTCTGAGCTTCTGCAATTACATGAATAGCGACTGTAGTTTTACCAGAAGATTCTGGACCATATATCTCAATAATTCTTCCTTTTGGTAATCCTCCAATCCCTAAAGCTGTATCAAGACCAATTGAACCAGTAGAGATAACTTCTTGAGGTTCTTGACTTCTCTCATTCATCATCATCACACTACCTTTACCATAATCCTTGTCGATTTTATCGATGGTTAATTTTAGGGCTTTTAATTTTTCAGCGTTTGCAGTACTCATGGTTAATCGTTTTATGTTTTCTTTGAATATTTATGTGAAGATAGGGATAATTTGTGAATAAACTAAAATATTTAGTAAAATATTACTAATTAGATTAGTTATTATTCTTAAATATTAGTGTTTTTATATCTAAATTATTGATTTTCATTGTTTTATATTATTAGTAATAAAGTTAGTATTTTATATTTTTTAAAATTAAAGTATTTATACGCACCTATTAATTACTAAAAGTTGCTTTTTTTTAACTTGAATAAAAATAGGGTATTTTAAAACAGTCTCCTAAATCTGCTAGGAAACCTTAATGTTAATTTCTATTGTAGTATTAATCTATAATACATTTATATAAACAAACTAATACTATTATCCCTGTGTATAAGTTAATATCTTATTTATCAACACCTGAACTACTATAAAATTGAAAAATATTTCTATTTACATTTTAATATAAGACTGAGTAATACAAACCGTCTTAGTAATTTTTTTATTTTTTATTTATATAATTTCTATTTCTATTATTTTTTAATAAACAGGTTATTAACTGTTAATTAACGGGTGTAAAAACCACATTTTTTTATATTTCGAGGTTATTTAATTTTACAACTACTAACTTATTCTAAACTTATCAAGGTTTATACACGAAAAATATAGAGATATCCACTGATTTTTAATTTATCCACCTAACTGATGTGTATTTTTAGTTACGATTTTTAAGCAAAACCATCTGAAATTTCTTTGTTTAAGCCTATTTAGTTGAAAGAAACCGTTATTTTTGCCTTCCTATAATAATAGTATATATATGTCAATTATTCAGAACATTAGAGAAAGAGGTGCGTGGATCATCTTTGGTATTATTGCAATTGCATTAATCGCTTTTATCCTACAAGACGGTATTGGTCGTAAAAGAGGTTCTAATGATATTAGCACCTTGGGTAAAGTAAATGGTGAAGTAATTAATAAGATAGACTTTGACGAGAAAGTTGATATCCAAGTTCAGAACTATGCATCACAAGGTGTTAAGAGAGAACAAATGATCGGATATTTATGGAACCAAGAGGTTGATAGATTATTATTTAAAACAGAGGCAGATAAACTTGGTATCAATGTTGGAAGCAAAGAATTATCAGATGTATTGTTTGGTAATGAATCTCCATTCAAACAAGAATTTACTGATAAAAACACTGGTGAGTTTAAGGTTAATGATGCAAAGAATGCAATTGCACAAATTAAAAAAGGAAAGAATAAAGATCAAATAAAACAAATAGAGAAGTTTTATATAGAACCATCTATTGAAAATAGAATTAGAAATAAATATCAAGCGCTAATTGTAAAAGGAGTTCAATTACCAAAATGGTTAGCCGAAAAACAGTTTGCTGAAACAAACTCAATAGCTTCTATTAATTTTGTACAAGTTCCTTATACTACCATTTCTGATAGTACTATTAAAGTATCTAATGATGATATTGCAGCTTATTTAAAAGAAAACCCTGCTGCTTATCAAGTAGAAGAAACTTCAAGAAATATTGGTTTTGTTGGTTTTAGCGCTGCACCAACAGCCGCAGATTCATTAAATGCTAAAAATGAAATTCTTGCATTAAAAGAAGCTTTTCAAACAGCAACCGACGCCGCTGTTTTTTTAAACAAAGTGGGTACAGAAATTCCTTATTACAATAGTTATATCAGTAAAAAAACTTTACAAATTCCACAAAAAGATTCTGTTTTAAACGTGGGTGTTGGAAATATTTATGGACCCTATGTAGATGGTAAAAACTATACCATCGCAAAAATATTAGGAACAAAACAGTGGCCAGATAGCGCAAGCGTAAGACACATTTTAGTAGCAACAAGCAATCCACAAAACGGACAACAAATTAGAGACGACAGTGCTGCAAAAAAATTAATTGATAGCATTAGTTTTGCAATAAAGGGTGGCGCTTCGTTTGAAGCATTGTGTGAAAAATATTCTGATGACGGTGGAAGCAAAGCCAAGGGCGGTAATTTGGGTATGTTTGCTCAAGCACAAATGGTTCCTTCTTTCAATGACTTTGCATTTGATAATACTGTAGGAACAAAGGGAGTTATTAAAACAGATTTTGGTTACCACTATATGGAGGTATTAAAACAAACACCTCGTGGACCTGCATATAAAATTGCCTATTTATCAAAACCAATTAATCCTAGTAACGAAACAATTAATGCCGCATCTACAGCAGCCGCACAATTCGCTTCTACAAGCAAAGATGTAAAATCGTTTAATGAGAATGCGGTTAAACTGGGTAAACAAGTGTTACCAGCAACCGGTATAAAAGCAAATGATTTTGAAATACAAGGAATTGGCGAAACAAGAACAATGGTGCGCTGGGTATATGAAAAGAAAGTAAACGAGGTTTCTGAGCCTTTTGAAATTGCCGACACCTATCTTGTTGCAGTAATTACGAGTGAAGATAAAGCAGGCTTATCAAGCGTAGAGGCCGCTAGACCACAGGTTGAGGGTATTATTAGAGATCAAAAGAAAGCAGATAAAATTAAGCCAACACTTAAGGGTGGTACTTTAGAAGCTATTGCTGCTAGCTCAAAAGCGTTGGTTCAAAAGGCAGATAGTTTAAACTTTAATTATTCTATGATACCTGGTTTAGGTAACGAACCTAAATTAGTTGGAGCCGCGTTTAATAAGTCTTTAGTAAACAAAGTAAGTGAGCCAATTTCAGGCAACACCGGTGTTTATGTAGTATCTGTAAACACAATTGGTGCTAAACAGGCGCAACAAGAAATAAACTTTTTTAAAGACGAAATGTTAAACCGCACAAGAAGTGTTGTGTTTAGAAGTAATGTTGCTTTAAAGAAGGTTGCAAAAATTGAAGACAATAGATCTAAACTTTACTAATAAAAATAGTTTTATTTTAAAAGCCTCCAATTTGGGGGCTTTTTTATTTATTGAGATTTATTCTAAAATCGAAACAACTACCAACCGTATTCTCCTTAATTTTGCTATATGTCTGATATCTTAAATAATAAGGTGGCCGAAAGCGGTATCATTACAATTGATCTAGCTTCTTATTTACCAAGCAACGAAATTGTTTTGTTTGATATTAAGCCTTATTTATTTATGGAGTTAATATTAAAAGAAAAAGATTTTCGAGCTTCTTTGGCCGCAATTGATTGGTCTTTATATCAAGATAAAATTGTTGGTATTTTTTGTTCTACTGATGCCATCATTCCAATGTGGGCTAATATGCTTATTGTGTCTGGATTACAACCCACTGCAAAAGCTGTATATTTTGGTAACGAAATTAAGGTTCGCGAACAAGTATTATTAGAGCAAATAGGTCAAATAAACCCACAAGATTATTTAGACCAAAGAGTAGTTATAAAAGGTTGTGGCGAAACTCCAATAGGAGAGAGTGCTTATGTTGCCATCACTCAAAAACTAAGACCCGCAGTTAAAAGCATTATGTATGGCGAGCCTTGTAGCACGGTTCCTGTATACAAGAGAAAATAATACACCGTTTATTTTTATAAACTTCAGTTCGTTTTTAGTGCGCCTCTAGCCAATTTTTTCCAACCCCAATCTCAGCTTCAACAGGAACACCATTAGGCAAAACCATAGCACTTGTCATACAGTTTAATATTAATTCTTTTAGCTCCGTTAGCTCCGTCTCCACAGCATCAAAAACCAATTCATCGTGTACTTGCAAAATCATTTTTGATTCCCAATGTTTCTTTTTCATTTCATTGTGTACACTAATCATAGCTAACTTAATCATATCTGCCGCAGACCCTTGTATTGGCGAGTTAATGGCATTACGTTCAGCAAAACCACGTACAGTAAAATTACTACTATTAATATCTCTTAGCCAGCGCTTACGCCCCATTAGGGTTTCAACAAATCCCAACTCTTTTGCGTTGTTAATTTGTTGGTCCATATACTTTTGAATATTTGGAAACTCCTTTTTATAGTTGTCAATTATTTCTTTTGCTTCTGTTCTTGAAATGTTCAAGTTTTCGGCTAAACCAAATGCACCTTGCCCATATATAATACCAAAGTTTACACTCTTGGCTTTATAACGCATTTCTTTTGTTACCTCCGCTTCCTCTATTCCATATACTTTTGCAGCGGTTGCGGTGTGAATATCTTTGCCTTGTTTAAACGCCTCGCACATATTTGGATCACCACTAATTGCAGCTACAATTCTCAATTCTATTTGTGAATAATCGGCACTTACCAATAGACGGCTAGGGTCCCTTGGTACAAAAGCTTTTCGTATTTCCCTCCCCCTTTCTGAGCGAATGGGTATGTTTTGTAGGTTTGGGTTAGTACTACTTAGTCTTCCTGTTACCGCTACCGCCTGGGCATAGCTAGTGTGTATTCTTCCTGTTTTAGGATTAATCAGTGCCGGTATTGCATCTACATAGGTGGACTTTAATTTTGTTAGTTCTCTAAAATTTAAAATATCATCTACAATTTTATGTTTTGCAGCCATTTTAGATAACACATCTTCACCAGTTGCATATTGACCTGTTTTTGTTTTTTTTGCTTTTGGGTCTAGCTTTAGTATATCAAACAATACATCTCCTAATTGTTTGGGTGATGCGAGGTTAAAACGAACCCCCGCTTGTTCAAACACCTTTTCCTCACTAATCTTTGCCTCCTCTTCTAATACCTTGCTGTAATCGTTTAAAAAAGCAGTGTCTACTTTCACACCTTCATATTCCATATCAACTAAAACACGCACTAATGGATTTTCTACCTCTTCAAATACCTTATTAACACCACGCTTGCTAATTAATGGATCAAAGCAGTGTTTTAGTTGTAGTGTAATGTCTGCATCCTCTGCTGCATATTCGGTAATTTGTTCTAATGCCACATCGCGCATCGTGCCCTGATTTTTCCCTTTTTTACCAATTAGTGTTTCTATAGAAACTGGTTCATAACCCAAAAATTGTGCACTAAGCAAATCCATACTACGCCTACCTTCTGGCTCAATTACATAGTGTGCCAACATCGTATCAAATGTTTTACCCCTTAATTCTACTTCATACCATTTTAAAACCAAAAAATCATATTTTAGGTTTTGTCCAATCCAGGTAATATTTGTGTTTTCAAAAAGAGGTTTAAATAATGCAAGAATAGTTTTTGCACCATTATTTCCCTCGCCATCATTTTCAATTGGAACATAAAAACCCTCGTGTTCTTTTATAGAAAAACTTAAACCAACTAACTGAACATTGTTTGCATCAATGCCCGTTGTTTCAGTATCAATACAAATTTCATGCTCGCTTTGTAATTTTGACACAAGATCTTTAATAGCTTCTTCACCTACAACCGAAACGTACTTGTGATTGGTGTTTGTAATATTTTTATTTACAATCAAATTTGGTATAACATCATCTTCTTCTATATTACCTAAAACATTTTCGTCATTGGGTTCTAATACCGATTGTGTACCATGTTCTGAGTCTAATATAATAGTCTTGGTTTTTATCGTTTTTTCTTTCGGTGGTTTTACTTCGTTTCCAAATAAATCAACCTGTTTTTCTTTTACTACTTCCGATACAACCTCAAAATCACTTCCAAGTATACGTTTTCCGAGTGTTTTGAATTCTAAGAGATTAAATATTTCTGTTAATGCGGGTATGTTTTTTTCTGAAAGTAGATAATCTTCTTCGTGAAATTGTACTGGAACATTGGTAATAATGGTTGCTAATTTTTTACTCATTATTGCTGAATCAACACCAGCCCTAACCTTTTCACCCATTGCACCTTTTATCTTATCTGCGTTTGCCAACACACCCTCAAGCGTATCATATTCCTTTAATAATTTAGCCGCTGTTTTTTCACCCACACCCGGTATTCCAGGAATATTGTCTGCTGCATCTCCCATTAATCCTAACATATCAACCACCTGATCAACTCGTGCAATATCCCATTTCGCTTTAATTTTTTCCGCGTCTAATATTTCTCTTTCATTCCCAAAAGCAGGCGGCTTCCACATATATACATTTGGTTTTACCAATAATTGACCGTAGTCCTTGTCTGGTGTAACCATATAAACTTCATATCCTAAATCCGCTGCTTGCCAAGCTAGTGTACCAATAACATCATCTGCCTCATATCCATCACATTCAACAACGGGTATATTAAAACCCTCAATAATAGCTTTGATATGTGGAAGTGAACTTAATAAATCTTCAGGAGCCGCCTCTCTATTCGCTTTATAATCTGTGAAATCGATATGTCGTTCGGTAGGGGCGTGTGTATCAAAACAAACCGCAATGTGCGATGGGTTTTCTTTCTTAATAATTTCTAATAATGTATTTGTAAAACCAAACTGCGCGTTGGTATTAATTCCAGTACTTGTAATTCTCGGTGTTCGAATTAATGCATAATAGGCCCTATATATAAGTGCCAGTGCGTCCAATAAATATAGTTTCTTAGCCATGTTGCTAAGGTAACAAAAAAAACATCCCCAACACTTGCGCGAAGGGGATGTAAATTTTTAAACAATATACTTGGGTAAAAAATTACCCTATAGCTTAATTAATTTTATACTTAAACTTATAGCGTTCGTATAATTGTTTTTGTTTATTATCTAGAGAAATGTCACGACCCTGAATAAAGGCTTTTATTACTTGGTTTCCGCGCATGTCTAATAAGTCACCATCACTTATAACAATATTGGCGTCTTTACCTGTTTCTAGAGAACCTGTTATATCGTCAATGCCTAATACCTTTGCGCTGTTTAATGTAATTGCACTCAAAGCTTCTTCTTTGGTTAAACCATAAGTAGCTGCTGTTCCTGCATTAAACGCTAGGTTTCTTTGTTTTGTATTCTCGCTCATATCACTAAGCGAAACCATCACACCAGCCCTTGTTAATTGCGCTGGTAACTTATAAGGTTGATCAATATCGTCGTCCTCTGTGTTTGGTAGTGCGTGTTGATTGTCTAAAATTACTGGAATATTATTAGCTGCTAAAAATGAAGCAATTTGGAAGCTCTCTGAACCACCTACAATTACCACTTTAAATCCAAAAGCCTTGCCCAAATCTATTGCTATTAATATTTGCTTTACTTCGTTAGCACGTACAAACAACTTTTGTCTTCCTTCAAACAAACCACGTACCGCTTCAAACTTTAAGTTATTTGCTACATGATTTTTTTCTTGTAAATACGCCTTTGCTTCTGTAAAGAATTTATTAATTGTTTCAACCTTATTTAGTGCATCTTTAATGGGATCACTTGCTTGTGCTGGACGCATAAATCCACGACCCCTTTGACGTACTACAAAAGATGGAATTTCTATAAACTGACCAATATCTGTTTTATAGGCAGCGTCTTCGTAATTCCAAGCATCCAATTGTACAACACTAGACTGACCATCAATCAATTCTCCTTCGGGTGTTATATGTGCCAATAATATTCCATTAGCCCTTAATACATTTGTGATTTTAGAGTCTGTGTTATATGAAACCAATGAGCGTATGCTCGCATTGTTTTCACCAATTTCAATTAAATCGTTGCTTCCCCTTACTCCATTAGCAACTTCTTTTAATCCCAAATAGGAGTTTGACAATATCAAACCTGGATAAACTTGTTTGCCTGTAGCGTCTACTACGGTTGCGTTTGCAGGTGTTGCAATGCCAGTTCCCACCGAAGTAATTTTTCCTTTTTCAAAAACAATCGTTGCATCGTTTAAAACGGTTCCGTTTCCAACATGCACTGTTGCGTGTGTAATTGCGGTTGCCCCTTGTTGTGGTCCCGCTGGATAAATTGTTTCTTGTGCGCTTGTTACTTTCGTTAACAATGCAAGAGACAATATAAATAAGCTAGAATATTTCTTTTGCATGGTTTAGTTTTTTTCGTTTTCGTAAATAGTTGCTATACCGTCTTCGTGTTCGTGGTCACCACAGTTTAATATAGTTTGTAAGCTTGCGGCAGCTGGTCTTGTTGGACCACCCGCTTTTTTATCGCCCACCATCTTTTGAATTAAACGCGCTCTTTCAGCAGCTACGGTTTTATGCATTTCAACGTCTTTTTCTCTATCAAAATAAACTACACCATCAACAATGGTATATAAAGATTTAGCGTAAATACTTAAAGGATTATCAGACCACAAAACAACGTCTGCGTCTTTACCAACCTTTATACTACCTACTTTATCAGAAACATGTAGTGCTTTTGCTGGATTAATTGTTACCATTTTTAAAGCCTCTTCTTCAGACACTCCACCATACTTCACAATTTTACCAGCCTCTTGGTTTAGTCGTCTTGCCATTTCGGCATCATCCGAATTGATACAAACGTTCAATCCTACTTTTTGCATAATAGCAGCGTTATACGCAATAGCGTCTATAACTTCTTGCTTATACATAAACCAATCAGAGAAGGTAGAAACATTTGAACCATGTGCTAGCATTTTATCGGCAACCTTATACCCTTCTAATATGTGAGTGAAAGTATTAAACTTAAATCCATATTTATCACCAATGCGCATTGCATAAGTAATTTCAGGTTGTACATAAGAGTGACAAGTTATAAAGCGCTTCTTGTTCATTATTTCAACCAATGCATCTAATTCTAAATCTTTTCTTGTGTTAGGATTGGCCTTCATTGCTTTTTGATAATCAACTGCTCTATCAAATGCGTCATTTAACACCTCTTCAACACCCATTCTTGTGTCTGGGAATCTGTTGTTGTTAGCAGAGGTTGTTCGTTTTACGTTTTCACCTAATGCAAATTTGATAAACGGATCAGCACCAACAAATTTTAAACCTTCGTCTGTAGCACCCCAACGTAATTTCATTAATTGTGTTTGTCCACCAATCGTATTAGCTGAACCGTGCAAAATATGCGAGGTTGTTACACCGCCGCTTAGTTGACGATAGATGTTAATGTCTTCTGGGTTCATATTATCACCAATACGAACTTCACTTGTTACAGATTGCGCACCTTCATTAATAGACAACGCAGCAATGTGTGAGTGCTCGTCAATAATTCCAGCACTCAAGTGCTTTCCTGTACCATCAATTACTTTAGCGGTTGCATCACTTAGGTTGTTGCCAACTTTTGCAATTTTACCACCCTTTAATAATACATCTGTGTTTTTTAATACCCCTTCTTTTTCACTAGTCCAAACTGTTGTGTTTTTAATTAATATAGTTTCTTGACCAGGTATAACTTCGTTACCAAATCCAAGGAACGGAAAAGTAATTTTAGCTAAAGCCTTTGTGCTGTCAGCATCTTTTTTCTTCTCTGCTGCTGCGGCTAATGTTCCAACCAAACTTGCTGTCCAGGTTGTTTTGTTTCCTTGTGCATCAACACCTATTCCCGTCCAGCCGTTACCTACAATAACTCCACCCAATCTTATTTGCTCTGCACCCCTTCCTTTTTTACTAGGAAAGCTTATTTTAATTAGAGATTCGTTAACCGAAAGTTTTGCAGTTAATGTGTCGTTACCAACCACACTTGCAGATAAATCTTTTTTAACTTCTAAGTTATAATCAGTAGATGTTGTACCGTTTACAATTGTCAACTTATACTTACCAGATAAATTAACCCACTCGGATCCATTTACATCATATTTTTTTCCTTGTACCCAGTTTTCAATAATTTTTGAATTACTACTAAATACTGGTTCGGTTGTTATAATAAAGTTGGCTAATTTTCCAGCCTCTAAAGAACCCACCTGATCGTATACTCCAATTTGTGTTGCCGGTGTTTTAGTTAATGCATCTAATGCTTTTGTTTCTGATAAACCCGCAGCGATTGCCTTTCTTAAATTAGCAAAAAATACTTTACTGTCTTTCATTTCTGAAACACTAATACTAAATGGAATATTTGCTTTTTCAAAAGCAGCAGGGTTGGTAGGAGCTAATTCCCAATGTTTCATATCTGCCAATGACACGAATCTTGCATCGTTAGGGTCTTCAACATCCATTGCTGCAGGGAAGTCAATACCAATAATATAGGACGCCTTTGTTTTTGCTAATTCATCAATTCTTTGGTATCCATTATCACCACCCTTTAAAATATATTGCACTCCAAATTCAGCACCAATTCTATTAGCTCTTAATGTAGACCATTTATCATCTGCAGCAAAAATTTGAGGTAAGGTTTGATTAGCATTAAATGCTTCTAAGGATAGATTTGTACCCTCGCCTGCTGGTTTCGTTTGGTACCACTTTGCGTCTAAATAGGTTTGACGCAATAATGCGATACTTCCCATTAAACTACTAGGATAGGATTGAGTAGAAGATCCTTTTTCAAATGAATATACAGCAGCAGCTTTTGTTTTAATTAAAGCTTGGTGCGCATCGTCTGTTGCTAATGTTACTACTGCACCCGTTCCTCTTGCGATACCGTCTTTTACATGTGTAAATACAGTACCGAAGCCATTTGCTCTTAAACTACTTGCAGCCGATTCGTCTGCAGCAAATACTTCATATGCATTGACTTCTGGTTTTATTGCTTGATTCCAATTGTATGCACCTGGTTTGTTAGAAAGGAACTGTGCCGGTGCGCCATAATTAAATCCACCAGCCGGTCTTGCCGGTGTGCCCACTCCGTAGTTAGTGTATGCGTCAACAAAAGATGGATAAATATATTTTCCATTACAGTCTACTACGACAGCGTCTTTTGGTACAACTACCGCTGTGCCTACCGCTACAATTTTACCCTGTTTAATAAGAAGGGTTGCTTTTTCAATTTTTGTTGTTGAATTTTGCACAATGGTTGCGTTTGTAAATGCATACAAACCCGAACGAATGTCTCTTACGCCGTTAACCGGGAAGGACTCCTGTGCTTTTGACACAACACTTACGCTAAGTAGTGTGAGCCATAAAAAGATCCTCTTCATACGCTACAGTATTTTTAGTTTTAGAATATTCTAAAGCTACTAAAATACTAGTATGAAAAAAAGCTCAATATTAATTTTTTGATGGATGGTTGAGGGTTCGGTTTTATCTACCCATATACACCATTAGTATTTGAACATCACTTGGGTTAACACCACTTATTCTACTCGCTTGTCCAATTGTTATTGGTCTTATTTTTTTGAATTTTTGCAACGCTTCTATTGAGAGTGCTGCGACTTTATCATAATCAAAAGTGTCTGGTATTACTAGATTTTCAAGCGATGCCATTCTATCTACTATTTCTTTTTCTTTTTCTATATATCTTTCATATTTCACCTGTATCTCTGCTTGTTCAAGAAATTCAGTTTCTTTTCCGTCTAATTTTTGTTCAAGTCCAATACTGTTCGAAAGTATTTGTTGTAAGCTGATATTGGGTCTCAGCACTAGTTTCGCAGCTTTTTGTTTCTCATTTAATATAGCAGAATCAATTGTTTCAAGAAATGCATTTATTTCTTCCGGTTCAATTGAATGCGTATTTAATATGTTTTTAATATCTACAACCTCTTTGTTTTTTATTTCGACCCTTTCCATTCTTTTTGTGCTTGCCAATCCTAATTTATGACTCAATTCTGTTAATCTTAAATCTGCATTATCCTGTCTTAACAAAGTTCTAAATTCGGCACGTGATGTAAACATGCGATAAGGTTCGTTGGTACCCTTGCCAATCAAATCGTCAATTAATACTCCAATATAAGCATCGCTTCGATGTAGTATAAACGGCTCTTTATGATTAATCTTTAAGTGCGCATTCATTCCTGCCATAATACCCTGGCAAGCAGCTTCCTCATAACCAGTTGTACCGTTTATTTGTCCAGCAAAATACAGGTTTTCAATTGCCTTGGTTTCTAGTGTATATTTTAGTTGTGTCGGCTGAAAGAAATCATATTCAATTGCATATCCAGGACGGAACATTCTAGCGTTGGCAAAACCAGGAACTCTACGAAGTGCTTCGTATTGCACTTCTTCTGGTAAACTTGTACTAAATCCGTTTACATATATTTCAACCGTATTCCATCCTTCGGGTTCTACAAATAATTGATGACGTTCTCTTTCGGCAAATCTGTTTATTTTATCTTCAATACTTGGACAGTATCTTGGACCCACCCCTTCTATACGTCCAGCATACATCGGGCTACGATCAAATCCGGTTTTTAATATATCATGTACAATAGTGTCTGTATAAGTAATCCAACAAGACCGTTGGTTTTCTGGTTTTACCCTTGGTATGTCTAAGTAAGAAAACCCCACAACCTCATCGTCTCCTTTTTGTTCTTCCATTTTAGTATAGTCCAAACTTCTTCCATCTACCCTTGGTGGTGTACCTGTTTTTAATCGGTCAGACTCCATACCAAAGGATACTAATTGCTCGGTAATTCCAGTAGCTGCTTTTTCTGCTACTCGACCTCCTCCAATTTGCTTCTCTCCAATATGCATGATACCGTTTAGAAAAGTGCCACTAGTTATAACTACAGCGTCCGATTCAATTAAATGTCCTAAGCTAGTTTTCACACCACAAGCCTTTCCATTCTTTATAATTAACTCGTTTACAGAGTCCTGGTAAAAATCTACATTAGGGGTTTGTTCCAACATCTCTCTCCACTTAGCAGCAAACAAATGTCTGTCGTTTTGAGTTCTTGGGCTCCACATTGCAGGGCCTTTACTCTTATTAAGCATTCTAAATTGAATCGTACTTAAATCTGATACAATTCCGCTATATCCACCTACTGCATCAATCTCTCTAACTATTTGTCCCTTGGCAATTCCACCCATAGCAGGGTTACAGCTCATTTGTGCAATGGTCTGCATGTTCATGGTTACAAGTAAAACCTTGCTACCCATGTTAGCTGCCGCCGCCGCCGCCTCACATCCGGCATGTCCGGCTCCTACTACTATTACATTGTATTTTGGAAACATAAGGTTGCAAAGATAAGATGGTAATCATTAAGAAAGTGTTCCATGTGGAACACTTTCTTAATTAGTAAATATTTTAATCACTCGCTTTGCGAGTTCTCGTGGAACATTCT
>CANFLP010000004.1 GCA_947447835.1 Bacteroidota bacterium | reverse complement strand
TCTTCAAAATCAAATTGATTCTTTCGAATTTTTTTCTCTAATTTTTTTGCAGCTTCTTCGTCATATTGCGCTTGGGCTTTCTCTACCAATGATGTAATGTCACCCATGCCCAAAATTCTTTGAGCCATACGTTCAGGATAAAACACATCTAATGTATCCATCTTCTCACCACTGCTCATAAACTTAATGGGTTTATTAACAGTGTACTTAATACTCAACGCAGCACCACCTCTTGTATCGCCATCTAACTTAGTTAAAACAACTCCAGTGAAATCTAAACGATCGTTGAAAGCCTTTGCTGTATTGACAGCATCCTGCCCTGTCATGGAGTCTACAACAAATAAAATTTCCTGAGGTTGAATTGAAGATTTAATATTTGCTACCTCAGTCATCATTACTTCATCTACTGCTAAACGACCAGCAGTATCTATAATAATTACATTCTTATTATTTTGTTTTGCATAGGCAATTGCATTTTGAGCAATTGATACCGCGTCTTTATTTTCTCTTTCAACAAAAATATCTACCCCAATTTGTGCTGCTAAAACGGTTAACTGGTCCATGGCAGCAGGACGATAAATATCAGCAGCAACTAATAATGGTGATTTTTTTTGTGCTTTTAAATAGGAAGCCAACTTGCCCGAAAAAGTAGTCTTACCACTTCCTTGTAAACCTGCTACTAAAATGATAGTTGGATTACCAGATAAACTTAATGGAGTTGCTTCGGAACCCATTAACGCCGTTAACTCGTCCTGCACAATTTTAACCATTAATTGACCAGGACTAATAGCGTTTATAACCTTTTCGCCAATGGCTTTTTCTTTGATACTATCGGTGAATTCCTTGGCAATTTTAAAATTTACATCGGCATCCAATAAGGCCTTACGAATATCTTTTAATGTATTGGCTACATTCAAATCATTAATTCGTGCCTGACCTCTCAGGTGCTTGAATGCAGACTCTAATTTTTCACTTAGGCTATTAAACATAATTCTACTTTAGGGAGGCAAAGATAAGGCAGGGTTGGAACAAAATTTTCCGATGTTCGAAATGTTTTTAAATTATTGATTTTCAATAACTTACGAAGTAATTGAAGCAAGTGTAAGTAGGTATTGGCAGTTTATTAACGAATAAACATTGAAAAATACTTGGAACCTAGCCTTTAATTATTATTATTGCACCTAACGAACTAATAAATTAAGAGGACACAGCGTTATTATGAGTAAGAAACAATTATTTACACTAGAGTTTCCAGTGAGATGTTCACCAGGCATATTATTCGAATTTCTTTCAACCGCATCTGGATTACAAGAATGGTTCGCAGATAGAGTAGACGAATGGGAAAATGTTTTTAGCTTTTCTTGGAATGGAGGCACGCCTGACAAGGCAGAATTGGTTGATCAAGAAGAAGATAAATTTATTCGTTTTAGATGGCTACATGGAGAAAAAAACGAATACTTTGAATTTAGAGTGGAGAAAACAGAAATTTCTAACCAAACCATTTTGATTATCAAGGACTTTGCAGAAAAAAATGAGATAAAAGACCAAAGTCAACTTTGGCAATATCAAATTAAAGACCTTTTTCATCGCATAGGTAGCTAGTACCAACAATTTGTTCAAGAAATTAGACATACTTATTCTCAAGGCTTTCATTGGGCCTTTTTTGGCAGCACTTACCATTTCTATATTTGTGCTGACGATACAATTCTTTTGGCTTTATATTGACGATTTAGTTGGAAAAGGTTTGGACCTATTTACCATCCTTGAATTAATTGGATTAGTATCGGTGAGTACATTTACAACAGCCTTGCCGTTGGCATTATTATTCTCCTCTATCATGACCTTTGGTAATTTAGGGGAGAGCTTTGAGCTTGTTGCCATTAAGGCTGCAGGTATTCCGCTTATCCGCTTTATGCGACCATTGTTTTTGTTTACAATTTTTCTAGCTGGAATTGCCTTTTTGTTTGCTAATAATATCATTCCGGTCACTCAAATGAAGTTGACTACATTAAAGTATGATATCATTGTAGCAAAGCCTGCCTTAGATATTAAGGAAGGCGTTTTTTATGATAAAATAGATGGGTATGTAATAAAATTGGGAAAGAAAGAATCCAATGATAGTGTCATTCGTAATATTGTAATTTTTGAAAAGAAATTTAATTTACAAGATAACATGATCATGGCTGAGTCAGGCGTGATGCGTGTTTCAAAAGATAAACGCTTTTTGGAATTTATCATGTACAATGGCTGGAGGTATCAAGAAAGAGGACTAAAAAATAGCACCAATACCGAATTTACAAGACTATATTTTAAAGAATATAAAAAGCTGTTCGACCTTCGTAGCTTTGGCATGAATAAAAACAATGACAATGTTTATGATCCGAAAATGCTAAGTATTCGACAACTAAGCAAGGCTATTGATTCATTAAATAATAAGGATAGTGTTTATATCACAAGAACCAGAAGTGAGGTAGTGCCGTATTTGAAATTTTTTGCCTATAAAGACAGTGCTAAACTATTTATTGCACAAGGAAAAGTACCTGCTATTGAAAATTTCAGAGAGATAGTGTCGGATTCAGTTGCAACGAGTATTGTTGAAACAGTTGGGTATGAATTTTCATCCTTGTTAAATAATATTGGAACTATAAAAGATATATATAAGGAAAATGAAATAGCAAGCGCTTATCATGCAATTGAATGGCATCGTAAGTTTACTTTATCATTTGCCTGTATTGTATTGTTTTTAATTGGTGCACCCTTAGGCTCAATTATTCGAAAAGGTGGATTAGGTACCCCCTTAGTTTTGGCTATTGTATTTTTTGTGATTTTCTTCTTACTCAACAACTTTGGTGAAAAATTTGCCAAATCTGGAGAGTGGACCGTTTATAAAGGTATGTGGCTGTCATCGGCTATCTTAATACCTGTTGGCGCCTTTCTCACATACAAGGCAATGCGGGATTCTCAGTTGTTTAATCAAGAATTTTACTATAGGCTTTTACAGCCAATTAAAGTAACTTTACGTAAGTACTTTAAAAAATAATCTTATGTCAAATTCAAATCAAAACCGTCGCCAATTTTTAACTAAAACTGGCAAAGCAGGTATTGCATTAGCTACCATGCCCTTGATTTCGAAGATAGCCCCAAACAATTTCTTAAGCATTTCTGAGTATCAACAACAGCCGCTACCCTATGCATACAATGCATTAGAGCCTTACATTGATGCAATGACAATGGAAATTCACTATACCAAGCACGCTGCAACTTATGCCAAAAACTTGGCAGACGCATGTGTTGCAGAAAAAGTAGACACAACAAATACTTCGTTAGTTACTTTGTTAAATACAGCCTCAAAGTATTCACCTAAAATGCGTAACAATGCAGGTGGACATTATAACCACGAACTATTTTGGCAATTGATGAAGCCAGCTCCTTCGGTAGCACCAACAGGCGCTCTGGCAGAGGCTATCAATAAAACATTTGGATCTTTTGCAGATTTTCAAAAAGCATTTAGCGAAGCAGCGAAAACCAGATTTGGAAGCGGATGGGCTTGGTTATTGGTTAAAAAAGATGGCAGTTTAGCAGTAAGTTCAACACCTAATCAAGATAACCCTCTAATGGATATTGCCGAAGTGCAAGGAACTCCTTTATTAGGCTTAGATGTTTGGGAACATGCTTACTATTTAAAGTATCAAAACAAACGCCCAGACTATATCAATAACTGGTGGAACTTGGTGAATTGGGAATATGTACAAAAGAGATATGCAGAAGCAACACATAGTAAATAGTTGCAAAGCCCCAATTCTTCAATTTTCAATTTCACTACGTGCATAGCTCAAAACAAAATTTAAAGATTCAATATACCTTGACCGGCCTTACGGTTGTTGTTTTTATTTTAAAGGTTGCAACATTTTTAATCACACACTCTTTATCTGTATTATCGGACACATTAGAAAGTGTAGTAAATATAATTGCTACCATAGTGGGTTCATACAGCATGTATATTGCTGCTAAACCCAAAGACAAAGATCATCCTTATGGGCATGGCAAAGCTGAGTTTGTTTCATCCGCATTTCAAGGAAGTTTAATTATCGGCGTGGGCTGTTTAATTATATATGAATCTATTGATAGCTTTATTCATCCTGGTACCTTACATAATTTAGGTAATGGATTTTGGCTATTAATCTTAATTGCACTTATCAATATTTCGACTGCTTTGTATGTTATGCGCATTGGCAAGAAAAATAATTCTATGGCTTTGGTGACAAGCGGGAAACTTTTTTTAATTGATTTTTTCACGACCATCTCGGTTGCAGTTGGTATTTTAATTTTAATAATAACCAATGTTCAAAAAGTAGATTCTATTATTGCCGTATTACTAGGTGGATGGGTCGTTTTTGATGGTTACAAAATTTTACGGGCATCATTAGCTGGGATTATGGATGAAGCTGATATGGTTTTACTGGAAAATGTAATTGCCGAAATTAATGCAAGTAGAAATGAAAAATGGATTGACTTACATAATTTAAGAGTAATTAAATATGGCCCACTAATGCATGTCGACTGTCATTTAACAATGCCTTGGTATTTGAATGTACATGAAGCACATATAGTGATGGATCAATTTGCCGATTTAATAAAAAAGAAATTTGGAGACAGTGTTGAATTTTTTATCCATATAGACGGATGTATGCCTTTTAGTTGTGCCATTTGTACGATTGACAATTGCGAAAAAAGACAGCATTCATTTCAGAAAAAATTAGATTGGACTATGGAAAATGTATTGTCTAACCATAAACATCAATTGTAAATTAATATTGAAAAAATAAATTTTTATGAACAACTGGAAACAATATCAAGAAGAAAATAAGGATCGTTTTTTAAACGAATTACTGGATTTATTACGCATACCAAGTGTGAGTGCCAAGAGTGAAAATAAGGATGACATGTTAACCTGCGCAAAGGCTGTTGAAAAATCATTAGTAGAGGCAGGGGCACAAACAACTAAAATATATGAAACCGAAGGCCATCCTATTGTTTACGGCGAATTAATTGTAGACCCTAGTTTCCCGACTGTATTGGTATATGGTCACTATGATGTTCAACCTGCCGAGCCATTAGAACTTTGGAAGAGTGGGCCATTTGATCCAACAATTATTGATGGTAAAATTTTTGCACGTGGGTCATGCGACGACAAGGGACAATTTTATATGCATGTGAAAGCTTTAGAAATTATGACAAAGACGAATTCACTATGTACTAATATCAAATTTATTATTGAAGGTGAGGAAGAAATTGGAAGTCCTAATTTAGCCACTTTTGTAAAAGCACATCATGACTTATTAAAAGCGGATGTTATTTTAATTAGTGATACTGCAATGATAAGCATGGACACCCCATCAATTGACATTGGCGTGAGAGGTTTGAGTTATATTGAAGTAGAAGTTACTGGACCTAATCGCGATTTACATAGTGGTGTTTATGGTGGAGCGGTAGCCAATCCAATTACCATCTTGTCAAAAATGATTGCTTCATGTCATGATGAAAACAATCATATCACCATACCAGGATTTTACGATGATGTTGTTGAATCAACCGATGCGGAAAGAAAGAAAATGGCAGAAGCGCCATTTGATTTAAAAGAATGGTCAGCGGACTTAGGTGTTAAAGAAGTGTGGGGAGAAAAAGGATATAGTACAAACGAACGAACAGGCATTAGACCAACTTTAGAAGTGAACGGAATTTGGGGAGGATATACTGGAGAAGGTGCTAAGACCGTATTACCTTCAAAGGCATTTGCAAAAATATCTTGCCGACTAGTCCCAAATCAATCTTCAGAAAAAATTACTGCAATGGTTTTGGCACACTTTAAAAAGATTGCGCCTCCAAATGTAACAGTTGATGCATTTGAACACCATGGCGGAGAGCCTTACATGACACCGATAGATTCGCATGAATACAAGAGCGCAGCAAAGGCAATAACAACAACCTTTGGGAAAGAACCAATTCCTGTCAGAGGTGGTGGCAGTATTCCTATTTGTTCTTTATTTGAAAAAGAATTGGGATTGAAAATCGTATTTATGGGATTTGGCTTAGATAGCGACAACTTACATAGCCCGAATGAGAAATATGATATTGTCAATTTCTACAAAGGCATTGAAACCATTCCGTATTTTCACAAATATTTCGCAGATAAAAATGCTTAGTGCATGAGTGCCGAAAAAGACAAGAAAGAAAAAGTAAGACTTGATAAATACCTTTGGTCTATTCGTGTTTTTAAAACGCGAAGCCAGGCTACTGAGGCAATAGATAAAGGTCGCGTAAAACTAAAAGGCGAAAATGTAAAAGCTTCTCGTGCTGTTGTAGTTGGTGATGTATATGACGCAAGGACAGAACACAAAAACTGGACACTTAAAGTCACACAGCTATTGGATATGCGCATGGCTTATGTTGAAGCAATTAAATATTATGAGGATTTAACTCCTGTTGAGGAATTAGAACGTGTGAGACAAGTGGCAGATAGTTTCCAAACAGGAAAAAGATTAAGTAAAATAGGGCGCCCTACTAAAAAGAACAGGCGCGATTTGGGCGAGTTTTTGGATTAACTTTGTATTATGACCATTGAAATATTAACTGTATTACCCGAACTACTAACTAGCCCTTTTGAGCATAGCATTATGAAACGTGCTCAAGAAAGAGGACATCTAACAATAAAATTGCACCAATTAAGAAAATGGGCTATTAATAAGCACGGCCAAGTGGATGACTACCAATACGGTGGTGGTGCAGGCATGGTTATTATGTGCGAGCCATTAGCAAATGCAATAGATGAATTACAGCAAGATGGTAAATTTGATGAAATTATTTTTGTCACTCCTGATGGCAAAAGATTTGAACAGAAAGACGCCAACAGTCTTTCCATGAAAAATAGAATATTAATTATTTGTGGGCATTACAAGGGAATTGATCAAAGAATCAGAGAATTGTATGTAACGCAAGAAATTTCGATAGGTGATTATGTATTAAGTGGAGGAGAACTGGCTGCTGCTGTTATTATTGACGCTGTTGGCAGATTAATCCCAGGCGTATTGAATGACGAAACCTCGGCATTAACTGACTCTTTTCAGGATAATTTATTGGCTCCCCCGGTATATTCAAGACCGGCTAGCTTTAGAGACTTAGAAGTGCCGCCGGTATTACTTACCGGAGATCCCAAAAAAGTGGGCATTTGGCGTCAAGAACAAGCTTTAGCAAGAACTAAAGAGCGCAGACCCGACATTCTAACTAAGGATTAAACCGTTTATACCTTTTTTTATCAATTTTCGTAACTAATAATAGGTCAAATCGTTACATGATAGATATTTGCACCCTATGGCCAATAAGCGACTTTTATTTTTATCTCTTCTACTAAGCATTTTGTTGAGCAATTCCATATTGGCTCAAAACATTTCAGATTTTCAAAAAACCTATCAATATAATATTCAGCCTACAAACAGTAAGATCAAAATTGATGGCGTATTAGATGAATCTGCTTGGGTATCAGCAGAAGTAACTCAACAATTTTTTAAGAAGTACCCGAATGATATTGGAGAACCAAAGCGAAAAACAGAAGTTCGAGTTGCTTACGATAATGAAAATTTGTACTTCGCGTTTAAAGTTTATGATAGCGGAACTGCATTAATAAAAGGTCTGAAAAGAGATATAGGGCATGACGGGAATGATGGTGTTGGCATTATGCTAGACCCCTTAAATAAAAAAACAAATGGTTTCTACTTTGTTGTAAGTGCATTAAATGTGCAGTCGGATGACCAGCTAAGCAATAGTTTTGACGACAAGCCCTCATGGAGTTGGGACAGTAAATGGTTTTCAGCTACTAAGGATTATGGTAATTTTTGGGTAGCCGAAATATTAATTCCACTTAAGTCAATTCGTTATGACCCAAAGCAATTACAATGGGGAATGAATTTTGTAAGAATAGATGCAAAGAATAATGAATATAGTACTTGGACCAAAGTACCCCCTAATTTTAGATCCTACGACCTTGGCCACATGGGGCTATTAAACTGGCCAACACCAGGCGCACCAGTTACTTCAAAAAACATCATCTTCTTGCCATACATAAGTGGGAATAGTAGTGATGATAAAGAAAATGGGGAAACCTTAAGCACTAATACTAGTGCGGGTTTTGATGCAAAAGTGGCATTGAATGCATCTTTGAATTTGGACTTAACCGTGAATCCCGATTTTTCACAGGTCGAAGTGGATCAACAAGTAACCAACCTTACAAGGTTTGATATTTTCTTGCCTGAAAAAAGAAATTTCTTTTTAGAAAATTCCGACTTGTTTTCTAGTTTTGGTATACCTCCAATTAGACCATTTTATTCAAGAACAATTGGTCTAGACAAAGACGGCAATAAAATTCCTATCTTATTTGGGGCAAGATTGTCAGGCAATATTGACCCAGCCACCAGAATTGGTGTAATGGATATGCAAACAGGAAAACAAGGCACTTACTCACCTGAAAATTTTTCAGCATTTACTATACAACGTAGTGTACTTAAGCGATCGCATATCAAAGCTTATTTCTTAAACAGAGAAAACTATATATCTCAGGAAGAAGCTAAGAAAAATCCATTAGATAAATATGGACGTAATGCGGGTATGACATTTGAGTATTCAAATACAGAAGGTACATTCAGTGCTTGGGCCGACTACCATCAAGCATTTAAGGCAACTGTTACCGATCAGGACAAATATGTACAAGCAGGTTTTATGAGTGAGAAAAAGCATTGGAGCTTTATTTCATTGGTAGGAAATGTAGGTAAGAATTATTACACTGACATGGGCTTTGTGCAAATGATTAATAATTATGATGCAGTAAGAGATACTACTATTAGACTAGGTTTTTCAAATACTTTTAACCAAGTAGCCTACAAGATATTGCCTGCTTCAGGTCCTATTGGAAAGATCCAATTTAAAGTGGAGGATTTTGCCACTTTTCATCCAGACAATAGCTTAAACGAATCAGATGCAAAATTTAGCATCCAAACAGATTTCAAGAACGCATCATTTTTAAATATTTCAACGTCTAATACCAGCTTGAATTTATTGTACCCAATTTCCTTTACAAGTGGCACTCCAATTCCAGCAGGGTTTTATCAATTCAACCAATTTGAAATGATGTATACTTCAGACATGCGAAAACTTTTTGGCATTGAAAGTATAATTACATTAGGTCAATTTTACAATGGAACAGTTCAAGGTGCTGCATTTGGAATTAGTTGGAGATCACAACCACACTTTAAGATCTCATTATTAGCGCAGATTAATAAAATTGAATTGCCGAAGCCATATGGCAGCAACGACTTGATTTTAATTTCTCCAAAAGTAGAATGGAACTTTAGCACCAAACTATTTTGGACTACGTTCATGCAATACAATACACAGCAAAATAATTTCAATATCAATAGTCGTTTACAATATAGATTCAAACCTATGAGCGACTTTTTCTTGGTGTACACTGATAATTATTATACCGACCCATTGCTTAAAAATAAGAACAGAGCGCTTATCTTTAAGTTCAGTTACTGGTTTAATTTATAATACAAGCTTACGTTTTATGGGAACTACCTATACCCTTTCTGGGCAATATGTAGATATTTTAAAAAAGAATATCTACCCTGCTACACTAACTATTACAAATGGCGTTATTGTAAATATTGTTGCATGTGAAAATGCACCTAATCATTTTATCATGCCGGGTTTTATAGATAGTCATGTGCATATAGAGAGTAGCATGCTTATCCCAAGTTCGTTTGCAAGACTTGCAGTTGTGCATGGAACCATTGGTACCATAAGCGATCCGCATGAAATTGCCAATGTATGTGGTGTAGAAGGCGTTCATTATATGATTAATAACGGAAAGAAAGTTCCTTTTCATTTTTTCTTTGGCGCACCCAGTTGTGTACCCGCTACAATTTTTGAAACAGCTGGAGCCGCTATAAATAGCGATCAAGTTGCTGAGCTTCTTGCGAATGATGACATATATTATTTGAGCGAAATGATGAACTTTCCTGGAGTATTGTATAAGGACGAGGAAGTGATGAAAAAAATAAACGCTGCTCATAAATCAGGAAAGCCTGTTGATGGGCACGCGCCAGGATTAATGGGTGAACAAGCAAAACAATATATTCAAGCAGGAATTAGTACTGACCATGAATGTTTTACGATAGAAGAAGCAGTAGACAAGCTAAGCTACGGAATGAAAATATTAATTAGAGAAGGTAGTGCTGCGAAAAATTTTGAAGCATTATACGAGCTCTTAGACGATCATCCTTCCATGATTATGTTGTGTAGCGATGATAAACATCCGGACAGCCTACTAGATGGCCATATTAATGCATTATGTGCAAGAGCCGTTGCAAAAGGAATAGACGTATTTAATATATTAAGAGCTGCTTGTATCAATCCAGTAATACATTATAAATTACCAACAGGTCAAGCTCAAATTGGGGATCCTGCTAACTTAATAATAGTAGAGGACTTAACAAATTTCAAGGTAAAACAAACCTATATCAATGGCGAACTAGTTGCTAACGAAGGCGCATCGTTAATTCCAGTTATTGAAGAAATTTGTATTAATCAATTTGACGCTGCGTTGATTTCAGAAAAAGACATTCAACTAAAACTAGACCAATACCCTTCTAATGAACAAGGGTATATTCCAGTTATTGAGGCAATTGACGGACAATTAATCACTCATTGCAAATGGATGCAAGCGAGTATTAAAGATGATATTATAGTATCCAACACCAAAGAGGATATTTTAAAAATGGTGGTATACAATCGCTATTTTGAAGCAGTACCTAAAATGGCGTTTATACAAAATTTTGGATTTACAAGTGGAGCAATTGCATCCACCGTGGCACATGATAGTCACAATATTATTGCTGTAGGAGTAGACGACGCAAGCATAATAAAAGCTATTAATTTAGTCATTGAACAAAAAGGAGGCATAAGTTGTGTTAAAGCTGGCGAACAAAAAGTGTTAGGGCTGCCTGTTGCAGGCCTAATGAGTGCCAAAGATCCTTATGATGTTGCGAATGCTTATACTCAAATTGATCTTATGGCAAAGTCCTTAGGAAGTAAGCTGGGTGCTCCATTTATGACACTTAGCTTTATGGCTTTATTGGTAATCCCACACTTGAAATTGAGCGACAAGGGATTATTTGATGGAGATCAGTTTAAATTATTTTAAAATTGGCTGGAAGAAACTTAGTTTTGAAAAAATATCAGCAATATGGTTCATCATTTAAGCGAAAAGCACAGTTTATTGAGTAATTGGGTGGCAGAGTTAAGAGACGTAAATGTGCAAAATGATAGAATGCGATTTAGAAGAAACTTAGAGCGAATTGGTGAAGTGGCTGCATATGAAATGAGCAAATTAATGCCCAATAAAGTAGTGCCTACCACTACACCCCTTGGCATTCATCAATCAAAGGTATTAGCTGAACAACCAGTATTAGCAACCATATTGCGAGCAGGTCTTCCATTACACCAAGGCATGTTAAACTATTTTGACAAAGCCGATAACGCTTTTATATCTGCTTATCGCAAGCACAACGATGATGGTAGTTTTGAAATAAGTATCGAATACCTAAGTTGCCCAGATTTAAATAATCGAGTAGTAATTGTATCTGACCCAATGTTGGCAACGGGCGCATCATTAGTAGAGACCATAAAGGCAATCACAAAAAATCAAACACCAAAGGAACTACATATTGTAGTGGCCATTGCAAGCAAAAAAGGCATTGAAACAGTAGAAGCTGCACTAGGTAATAATATACCAATTTGGTGTGGTGATATTGACGATACCCTTAATGACCATAGCTATATCATACCAGGCTTAGGAGACGCTGGAGATTTAGCTTATGGAACCAAAATGCAATCCTAAAACTGGAGTTCGTATCTTTACAGCAAAACCTAATACTTGCTCAAGGAACTAATCATCTCAATTCGTGCATTTTTCATAGCACACCGTTTTATCATGCAACACCGCATGTGGAGATGGATGATTGTGCCAGGCATTTTATACGCGGTATTGTTTTTGGTAGGCATGAATTACTTTAGCCAAACTTCAAGTTTTTTTATTGAATGGATTATTTTAAAAACGGGATTGAAATCATGGGTGGACAGTTTAGGTAGTGACTTGCTAGGATTCTTTATTACCATGGGAAGTTTTTGGCTATGGTTTACCCTACTCCTTTTTTATTTTGCACTATTCAAATTTATATTTCTAGTATTATTTTCTCCCTTCTTTTCCTATTTACATTTACGAATAGCTGCAATACAACAAAATCAACCATTTGTTTTTGAATGGCCCTCTTACAGCAAACTAGTTTTTCGAGCCATTAGACTTAGTCTTACAAACATGCTTTGGCAAACCGTTTATTTAATCCCCATTATAATTGTTTGTAGCCTGCCAATTATAGGTTGGTTTACCCCAATATTCACGATACTTATGGAATGCTACTTTTTTGGGTATGCAATGTTAGACTATGGCCTTGCTACTGAAAATAAAAGCAGATTAGCTGCTGCCACCTATGTTAGCAATCATAAGGGGTTGCCTATTGCCAACGGCTTAGTATTTTATGTATTACACTTAATACCTATTGTTGGCTGGATGACTGCCCCTTTTTATGCATTGATAGCAGCACATTTAAATACACAAGAAATTAAAGACAACGCTTAATGAATATTGGAAAAGTGTTTTTACTGCCCATGTTATTGCATGAAGAAGGATGGGAAGCCATTCCAGGGGATACTCAAAAATGGATTGAGCAATGCGATGCCTTTTTTGTTGAAAATGAAAAAACCACTAGGCGCTTTTTTAAAAAAGTATGGAAGGAGATGGTGATAGATAATTATGAATGGCATGCGATACATAAAGTAGAAGCAGAACAAATTAAAATATTCAACGAATTACTCAAGCAGGGAAAAAATATCGGTATCGTTTCTGAGGCAGGATGTGCAGGCATTGCAGATCCAGGGCAAATATTAGTAGCTGCTGCACAAGCGCTAGGGGCAATTGTAAAACCTTATACAGCACCTTCATCCTTATTACTTGCATTAATGGCAAGTGGAATGAATGGGCAAAATTTTCAATTTCACGGCTATCTTCCCATAGATAGCAACGAGCGAAAGAAAAAAATTCAGGTATTGGAAGCAGATGCAAACTTAAGAGGATGCACACAATTATTTATTGAAACCCCATATAGGAATAATCAATTATTAGAAGCACTAATACAGTATTGTCATCCGCAAACCCGTCTTTGTATTGGAGTAGACATTACTGCCCCGAATGAATTTATCAAAACAGCGACTATTGGTTATTGGAAGAACAATAAGCCCGAACTACATAAAAAACTAGCTGTATTTTTATTGGGTAACAAGTAATTGCCGAATTATTACACCCAAATGCATTGTGTAATTTAAACAATGCAAAATTCCTATGTTTATTGGAGGGCATCACATCCGCTGGTGTTTATCTCAAGTCATTTAATAGTTGGCATCATCATTGCGCCGGCATGCGCTCAAAGATTAACAACAGCAATAGTATTGTCCATTTTCGCAATTACACTCTTTGTATTAAGCTTCCTTTCTTTAACTAAAATCAGAAAATCATATCAAGCAATGCTTATTTCAATATGTCTTATTAGTTGGGGCATTGCTATAAAATACTTTTCGCAATACAATGCTTTGTTTTCAATTCCTTATCCTGAAACATTTATTAGAGATTGTAGAAATTGGGTGGTTGAAAAAATAAATAGCACTATCGTTAATAGAGAATCTAATGGATTTGCCTTAGCTATATTATTAGGAATAAAAATGGATATGAATAAATCCTTGGTGAATGCGTATATGCAGTTAGGCATCATACATATTATTGCAATTAGTGGCATGCACCTAGAAATATTATTTAAAAATCTTGCTAGAATTACCCAACTTCTACCAAGAAGCAGATGCTATTTAATACTTGAGCTTTTTATATTACTGATTTCGGTATGGACCTACACCTTAATGGCATTTGCAAGCCCATCCATAGTAAGGGCTTCGATATTTTTTACTATTTATACTATAGGAAAATTCATGGGCGCAACTAGCTTCATGCTCAATACTATTGCAGGAGGCATTTTAATATTATTATTATTCGATTCCAAAGGTTTAACAAATATTGGCTTACAACTTTCTTATGGAGCAGTGATAGGGATACATTTATTTTACAAGCCCTTATTTGAAAGTATACTAATGGACAATTCCATTATTAAATTTTTTTGGAGCAATTGTTGCATGAGTCTTGCCGCACAACTAACAACTTTCCCCATACTCGCCATTCATTTTCATCAAATTGCCGGTTGGGTGCTTGTAAGTAATTTTATAATGGTCCCATTGAGTAATTATATATTATACGGCCTAGCTATCTTATTAATCCTTCCATTACAATTTTCATTGGCCTTTACTTGGGGTAAAATGATGGAAAAATACATTCAATTTTTTAATGGCATCGTAAGTGATTGGTTTATGCAAACCAAGGCTGGAACCATACAGATAACAATGACCCCTTTGCAAGTAGCACTATATTATATAATACTACTATTTGTGTATTTATGGCTTTACCTTAAGCAACCAAGTTGGCTACTGGGTATTTTAGGGGTAATTAGCACCTATCTGCTATTAAAGTTATTCAGTTAGCCCGAATTTTTGTGGAAAATCTGAGTAACCAAAAAAACAGGAAGGGCTTAACTTTGCCTATGGAAAAGAAAATACAATCAGCCCTTATCTCTGTATTCTACAAAGACGGCTTAGAGCCATTAGCAAGAACCTTACATCAGTTAAACATAACCATCTACTCGACAGGTGGAACGCAAAAATTTTTAGAAGATTTAGGAATTCCATGTGTGTCTGTAGAAAGTGTGACTGGGTATCCATCCATTTTAGGAGGACGCGTTAAAACATTACATCCATCCGTATTTGGTGGAATATTAGGCCGCAGGTACGAAGCCCAGGATTTAGAAGAAATGGCGCAATATAAGATCCCTGAATTGGATTTAGTAATTGTAGATCTTTATCCTTTTGAAGAAACATTAAGAACAACAGACGAAGAAAAATTAATCATAGAAAAAATTGATATTGGCGGGCCGTCAATGATTCGTGCTGCAGCAAAAAACTTTAGAGACTTAGTAGTATTATCAGCAAAAGATGATTACCAAAAGCTGAATAGCTTGTTGGTTTCACAAAATGGAATCACTACATTAGATCAAAGAAAAGCCTTTGCCGCTAAGGCTTTTGAAGTAGTTATGCATTACGATATTGCTATTAGTAATTATTTTAATCCAGCATCAGGTAAGGTTTTACGCTATGGCGAAAACCCTCATCAGGTGGCTACTTTTTACGGTAATTTAGAAGACTGGTTTACGCAATTAAATGGAAAAGAGTTATCGTACAATAATTTAGTAGACGTAGACGCAGCTATTGCATTAATAGGTGAATTACCTAAAACAAGTTTTGCGATTATTAAGCATACCAATGTATGTGGTGTTGCCCAAAGAAATACTGTTTTTGAAAGCTGGACCGCAGCATTAGCAGGCGACCCAGAAAGTGCATTTGGGGGCGTGCTTGTAACTAATGGCACAATTGACAAGGCAACAGCCGAAGCCATTCAGGAAATATTTTTTGAAGTACTAATCGCACCTGCTTTTGATGCAGCAGCTTTAACTATTTTGTCTTCAAAAAAGAATAGAATTTTATTGCAAAGTAAGGAGGGTGTTGCATTTAAGCCGACACAACAAAAATCTATTTTGAACGGAACCTTGGAGCAAGGATTAGATACAGGCAACTATACCAACTGGGATGAAGTGGGTGCAAGACCTTGCACAGACAAAGAAAAAGAAGATCTTGTTTTTGGAAATATTATTTGCAAACACTTAAAGAGCAATGCTATTGCCTTAATTAAAGACAAGCAATTAGTGGGCAAAGGATGCGGACAAACTTCAAGAGTGGATGCATTAAGACATGCCATTGAGAAAGCAAAACAATTTAAGTTTGAATTAAAAGGTGCAGCTTTGGCATCAGATGCATTCTTCCCATTTGACGATTGCGTTCGTATTGCACACGAAGAAGGGATTGAAGCCTATATTCAACCAGGTGGATCGGTAAGAGATAAAGATAGCGTAGCTTATTGCGTAGAAAATGGATTGGCAATGGTTATGACACAACTAAGGCATTTCAAACACTAATCAAAAATCCAACTTGTATAAATGTCTAGTCAAAAGAAAGCATATTTAGCACTTACTGTAACAAGCATTGTTTGGGGAACCACATGGGTGGCAAGCAAGATGGGTGTAAAGCATATGCCAGCATTTGAACTAGCAAGTATTAGACAATTTTTAGGAGGTAGTATTTATGTGATTTTCTTTTTGATTAAGGGCGAAAAATTTCCTACCCCTAAACAATTCCTATGGTTAATCCCCATGGCCTTTTTGATGTTTGTATCGGCCAATGGTATTGCAACTTATGGTCTTCAGTTTATAACAAGTGGGCTTGCGGCTCTTATTGCTGCATTGTATCCATTGTCTGTTGTGTTAATTGAACGTTTTTATTTTAAAGCTATAAAAATTACTGCACCAACGTTAATAGGATTGTTACTTGGATTATTGGGCATTGGTTTTATTTTTTATAAGGACAGTTTACAGGTACATGGATCAAATTACATGTTAGGTGTTGGGCTCTCGATGTTTGCTATGTTTTGTTGGAGCGTAGGGTCTATTTTAATTGCAAGAAACAAAACAGACATGAATGCATATAATTCAATTGGCTGGCAAATGCTCATTAGCGCTGCTTGCATGGGATTATTTACTTTGTATACGGGCAACTATATTCCTTTTCATGAAATTCCAGCTGTATCCTGGGGTGCAATTATTTATATGGTAATTGGTGGTTCCATTTTTGCATTTGTATCCTTCATCTACAGCATGAAGCACTTGCATCCTGCCATCGCTTCATTATATGCCTATATTAATCCAATTGTAGCCATTTGGGTGGGCTCATTACTATTAGGCGAAGCAATGACATGGAATAGTATCATAGGCACCATTTGCACGCTAGTTGGGGTTTACTTAGTTAATAGAAGTTTAAAGAAACAAAAGGATCCGGTGGAAGCTATTTCAGACGCTGATGGCATGTAAGCAAACCATCAAGAAATAGTATTTATCTAGTCTTATTGGAATCTTGCCAAAGTTGATTAAATGTTTTTTTCGGAAAGGTTAAAGGAGCTCTTTGTTTGCTCCATCCTTTAAACATTTTATTTACTATCCAATTTTTTATAGGGGCATTACCTTGATTCATTAAACGTCGACTCATTGAACCCTGCTTCCAAATTTTCCAAGCAAATCTTTCACTATAGTCGCTCTCTCCAGCTACCACTGCTTCTCGTCGGTTTTCAAGTAATAGTTCGTGTAAATTAATACGCACAGGACAAACCTCGGTACAGTTGCCACATAAACTAGAAGCATAACTCAGATGCTTGTAATCATGCATGCCGCGCAAATGCGGTGTAATCACGCTCCCAATAGGACCACTATAAGTTGTATCATAGGCATGTCCACCTATATTTTTATAAATAGGGCAAGCGTTTAAGCAAGCGCCGCATCTGATACAATATAAAGCTTCTCTACTTTTATCATTTGACAATAATTCAGTACGTCCATTGTCTAATAATATCACGTACATGTCTTCGGGGCCATCTACTTCGTCAGCCTGTCTTGGTCCAGTAATAATACTATTGTAAACAGTTACTTGTTGTCCTGTTCCAAAAGTAGAAAGCAATGGCCAAAATAATCCAAGGTCATTAATAGATGGAATTACTTTTTCAATACCCACAATTACAATATGTGTCTTAGGCATTGATGCAGATAATCTTGCATTACCTTCATTCTCAGTTAATGCAATACCACCAATATCTGATAAAATAAAATTAGCACCAGTAATCCCAATTTCGGCATTGACATATTTTTCTCTTAAATTCCTTCTTGCAACAAGTGTAAGTTGTTCAGGCGTCAAATTGATATCTGTACCCAATTTTTCTGCAAATAATTTTGCAACATCCTCCTTGCTTTTGTGCATAGCGGGTGTTACAATATGATAAGGAGCTTCGCCGTCTAATTGTTGAATGTATTCTCCTAGGTCAGTCTCTACACTCTCTACTCCTATTGACTCAAGATAGTTATTTAAATGAATTTCCTCTGTCACCATACTCTTACTCTTCACTATGGATTTACAGTCTTTTTCCTTGCATATATCCCCAATAAAATTAAGTGCTTGCTCACCATCCTCTGCCCAAAATACCTTAGCCCCTCTTTTAGTTATTTGTTCTTCAAACTGAGTTAAGTATAAGTCCAAATGCTCAATGGCTTCCCATTTTCTATTCTTTGCCAATTCTTTAACGCGCGCTAAGTCTGTAAACTGCTCTTTACCTTTTGGAACTACAGCATTGTACTTACCAATATTAAAATTGATTTTACGTCTGTGTTCCAGGTCTAAAGCCTTTTCGGAACTTTTTGTTTCAAATGAATCAGCGTAAATATTTCGCATGAAAAATTACATTATTTTTTTTGAAGATGTTGTGCAGATGCATCCAATGCATTGTAAAACTCTTCACCATATTTTCTAATAATTGATTCCTTCAAAAACACATATGCCGGTACTTTTAATTTCACTCCCAAAGAACAAGCTGCGGCACATAAATCCTCTCTTGGTTCGTAGTTCAAATATTCAACAGCAGGATCCGCCTTACTCTTTGTAATTTTAATAGGGAACAAATGACAGCTAATTGGTTTTTTCCAAGGAATTTTTCCGTCGTTATATGCTTGTTCAAAAGCACATTTAATAATCCCTTTTTCGTCTTTATACCCGTATGCACAAATTTGACCGTTAATAGTTGGGGTTACCCATCCAAATTCTCTGTCATACATAAATTGACCTACCTGCTTTATTTCCTTTATACCTTCTTTGGTCATATAAGGCTCAACAATATCATAGTATTCCTTAATGTAATCTTTTTCTTTATTTTCCAAAGGCGCACCCGCATCTCCATCTTCACAACAACCACCCTTGCATTTTGTTAAATCACAGACAAATTGTTCTTCTACAATCTCGTCACTCACTAAAACCGAATCAATAATTATCATAGCTAAAATTATGTGGTAAAGATATAATTATTTCCAACGAAAAGTATTTACTAAATGAGTTAGGTCCTTAAAAAGAAATGCATTCACTGGTGCCAAGGAATCCTCATTAGGTGTGGTATCAAAATAAAGTGCACCTCTAAAAAAGTGATGTGCCGAATCGGTAAGAAAAAACTGATAGCTAGTGGCCACATTTCCGCCAATATGAAAAAATACTCCGTGCACGCCGTTATTTGTTGTAAAAACAGAGTCCTCAATAAAACTCGCTTTACTATTGTGATTATTAGCAAAAGTATAGGCGTCTTTTACAAGTGTATCTAGCTGATTGGATTCAATTTTCCTATAACTCACATAAACAGTAGCATTATTTTGAGGGAATTTGATATTTATCCAAGCAGCTCCCTTTTTGGATTCACCAAAATAATTAACCTTGTCGTCTATTTGCGCATACACCGGATATTCAAAAGAATAAGGATAGCCCGAGTCATTAAATTTTTGATAGGCTTTTTGAGGAAACTGAACTACTTCATATCCCTTGGACTTAGGCACAAATGGCCCATTACAAGCAAGACCTAGCAACACCCCAACACCAATAAGGAGGAAAAATAGTTTATACATTCTCTGACGCGATTGTAGCTTGAGGTGTGATAATTAATTGAATTTTATGAATTCTATTTTTCTGAATCTCCATTACAGTAAAACTAAACTGCTTGAATTTTACTACCTGCTGCAGCGTCGGAAATTCACCAGCTAATTCTAGAAACAACCCAGCAACGGTATCACTCTCCCCTTTCACCAAATCAAAAAAGCTAGTAGACAAATCAATGAAATTACATAAGTCTATAATGGTGGTTTTACCCTCTACCATATAATGAAAGTCGTCTATCTTTTTAATCATTGCTTCTTCTTCATCAAACTCATCTTTAATGTCACCTACTATTTCCTCTAAAATATCTTCCAATGTGATAATACCGCTAGTGCCTCCAAACTCATCCACGACGATAGCAAAGTGAATTCTTTTTAACTGGAACTCTTTTAATAAGTCTTCAATCATTTTTTGTTCATGTACAAAAAAAGCTGGCCTAATTAAAGACTCCCACTTAAAATCAATGGGTTCGTTAATATGAGGCAATACGTCCTTAGTGTGTATCATTCCAACTATTGAATCTAAATCCTCTTTAAATACAGGAAAGCGGCTGTAGTTATGCTCTTTAATATGTTCTAGTAATTCATGAAAATTGATAGCTTCTTCTACACCATACACATCCAACCTTGTTCTCATAATTTGCTTCACCGAAATATTACCAAACTTTACTATACCCTTTAATATTTTTTTCTCACTTTCTTGTTGATTAGGCGATGTAGTTAAATCAATTGCATGATCTAATTCCTCCATACTATAAGTAGACCCATAGTTTTTTTGTGCTAATTTATTTTCAATAATATTAGTGTATTTGACCATTAAACTACTAGGCTTAGAAAAAATAAAATACACCACTTGAACAATACCCCCAAAATCTTGTGCAAATCGAATATTGTTTTGTGTAGCCATCACTTTTGGCAGAATTTCTCCAAAAAATAATAATAATAAAGTGACAGCAACCACCTTAACAATGAACTCAATACCTGGGATTCCTATTTGATCAAAAACAAATAAGTGATTAATTAAAATATTGGCAATTAAAATAATACAAATATTTATAAAGCTATTAGCAATAAGCATAGAAGTTAACAGCTTTTTAGGATCTTCTAATAAATGTACAATTCGCTTTAATCCTTTATTATGTTTTGTTTTTAATACTTGGATGTCCTTGTATGACAAAGAGAAAAAAGCCACTTCCGATCCGGCAATGGCAAAAGACAAGAATAACAACACACACATTAATAATATCAGGGATGCATCTTGCTGTATAGAATTGATTCCTGCTGTAGTTAAAATAAATAAGTGACTCGAGTGATATTCCAATGTAGGTTAATTTGTAGCGGAAAGTTACCAATTAAATAAGACATTCCATTAGCCAAGTAGTCCTTCTTCGGCTAAAAAGCTATTAATGGTTTTAGGGAAAGCATACTTTTTTAAGGTATTTAAAGTCACCCATTTACCCTTAGCAAAAGCTTTAGGAATAGCGTTTAATTCAATTTTGATAAATCTTACTAATAAAAGTTGATGCGTTAATTGTTGTTGGTAAACTTTAGAAGGTATTTGCACTTTAATGGCATTTGTATCAATTAATAACTGATTGACTAACACTTCTTTAAAATAAATAGCATTAGCTGGTACTAATTTTTCCTGCTCCACTAAATAAAATTGAAATAAGCCTGCCCATATATCTCCTATATCTCTTTTTTGAATCAACCATTTATTCCCTACAGCAAAACAGAAATAATCTAGGTACCTTTTTTTCTTTTGAATCACTTTTAACTTTACGGGTAATTGGCCTACTTTATTTTGATTAAACGCTGAGCATGTTTTTTGCATCACACAGTCAGAACACAATGGTGACATAGGTTTGCAAACTGTTGCTCCAAAATCCATCAAAGCTTGATTATAAATACCAGCTTTATTTTTCGACAAATTTTCAAACGCAATTTTATTGAAAATAGCTAGCCCTTCTTTTGTATCAGTAGGCGTATGTATGCCATAATAACGAGCAAACACTCTAAATACATTTCCATCTATAACAGCATGTGGTAAATTATAAGCAAAAGAAGCAATCGCGGCAGCGGTATAAGGACCAACTCCTTTTAGCAATAACAATCCATCGTAATCAGTTGGAAAAATACCTTGTAAATCGTTTACAATATGCCTAGCAGTAAATAATAAATTTCTGCACCTATTATAGTAGCCTAATCCTTCCCATAATTTGAATACATCATTATCTTTTGCATTGGCTAATTTCTGAACGGTTGGGTATTGTTTTACAAACCTTTCATAGTATGCCCAACCTTGCTCTACCCTGGTTTGTTGTAAAATAATCTCACTTAGCCATATTTTGTAAGGATCCTGCTCTCCCTTCCAAGGCATTGGACGATGATTGGACTTTTTATCCCATTTTAACAGTAAATCGCAGAAAAACGTGTTCATTTTGAGCAAAAATGCGCAAAATTGCCCAAAAACAGATAAAAAACACCATTATTTGATTAACTATAAATTATAATTTAATTATATATTTAATATTTATATGCATATTAACTTATATTTATGGATAAATAAGTAGAAATAAATCATAATATAGTTGCAAAAACTTAAAATTTAATTTATTTTTAATACCGAAACCCCAAAAAATCAACTTCATGAGAAAATCTGATCTCATCAATCAAATCTCTGAGAAAACTGGAATTCCTAAAGTGGATGTTTTAGTTACTTTAGAAACCATGTTTAAGGAAGTAAAAGAAAGCTTAGCGAATGGCCAAAATATCTACATACGTGGATTTGGTAGCTTCATTACTAAAAAAAGAGCCGCAAAAATTGGGCGTAACATTAAAAAGAATATTGCGGTAGAAATTCCTGAACATTTTATTCCTGCATTCAAACCTGCAAAAGAATTTGTAAACGAGGTAAAAAGCAAGCGTAAGTAATTACCTTTGTTGGAAATTAGAACATTTTGAAGAAACCTCAGTTACTCGTTGTGCTATTAGCCGTGCTCTCGTGCACCGTGCTGTACATTTTTGTCCCTCGATCTAAAAAAAGTGAGGACACCCCTACAAATAAAAATATTGTAAATCAGACTGTTACTACTCAATCTATCCTAGAAGGAGCCAAAACTGCCTTGACCGCTAGCCAAAAGATTTCGCTCTTAAGTATTGAAAATCAACTAACTACGTCAAAAAGCACTGTAGACTCTGCCCATGTTTACCACCAATTATCTCAATTTTGGGCAGACTCGGCTCATAGGGTGGAACCGTATTTATATTATACTTACAGTGCCGCTTTGTTGGAAAATTCTGAAAAAAGCCTCACTTTTGCAGCCCAGCAGTTTATAGATAACCTAACAACGCCGGATGCACCACCAGCAATGCTTAATTGGATTGCTTTAAATGCAAAAGCTCTTTTAGAAAAAGCATTGGTAATCAACCCTAATAATGATTCAACTAAGATCAATTTAGGTGCCTGCTATTTGTTTGGAAATATTTCCGACAATCCTATGCAAGGTATTCTTAAAGTGAAGGAAGTAGTGGACAAGAATCCACAGAGTGTATATGGAAATTTGATTCTGGGTTTAGGTGGAAAAAAATCAGGTCAATATCCAAAAGCTATTGAACGATTTATTAATGTGTTAAAAGCACAACCAAGTAATATGGAAGCAATGGTAAACCTTGCTGAGTGTTATGAACTTACTGACCAAAAAGATTTAGCTATCGAATGGTATACTAAAATGAAAGAGATGGTAAAAATGCCCGAAGCTAAAGATGCGATTGAAAAAAGAATTAAAGAATTGAAGAAATAATATTATTAATAACAAAAATAGATAGGACATGCCTTGTGGTAAAAAAAGAAAACGTCATAAAATTGCGACGCACAAAAGAAAAAAACGTTTAAGAAAGAATCGTCATAAGAAGAAGAATAAATAATTCTCTTCCTAAATACAAGCGTGTGCTTATATTAGTTCACGCTTGTATTCTTTTCAATTGCACTCCACTCTTCTACTTAGCAACTTTACTTTACCTTTTCCTTCCTTCGTAAAGTGGTAGTGTTTACAAAAAATTATAATGCATTAGCTGCGCTATTACTAATGGTGTGCTATACTGCATAAAAAAGTTGCTATAAGTGAACAAAGATTTAATAATTAACAGTTCCGCTGATGGGGTTGAGATAGCCTTATTGGAGGACAAGAAACTAGTGGAAATCCACAATGAAAAAATGGATGCTCGCTGGGCTGTAGGTGATTTATACCTAGGCAAAGTGCGTAAAATTATTCCAGGTTTGAATGCCGCGTTTGTAGACGTAGGATTTGAAAAAGATGCATTCTTGCATTACACCGATTTAAGCCCATATGTTAAATCCATAATTAAGTATACACAGGAAGCTATCCATAATAACGATAATAGTTTTGACTTTGCTAAATTTCAAACCGAAGCTGAGATTGTCAAAACAGGTAAGATAAGTGAGGTTTTAAGTGGCAAGCCAAATGTGCTTGTGCAAATATTAAAAGAACCAATCGCAGCTAAGGGACCAAGATTAAGTTGTGAGCTTTCTTTAGCGGGTAGATTTATTGTACTTACTCCTTTTAATGAAATTGTAGCAGTCTCTAAAAAAATTCATAGTGGCGAAGAGCGTAAGCGTCTTCAAAAAATGATGGAAGCAATTAGACCCAAAAACTTTGGTGTAATTGTACGTACAGCTGCGGAAGGAAAATCTACTGCCGAATTGCATGAAGATTTATTAACCTTGGTAGAGAATTGGAAAAATATACAATCTAATTTAAAAGGTGCTGTACCTCCTACTCGTATCATGAGCGAGGAGAGTAAAACAACAAGTATTCTCAGAGATTTACTTAGCGAAGACTTTAATAAGATTGTAGTTAACGATAAAAAAATATTTGACATTACTTTAAGCTACTTGCAAAGAATTGCACCAGCTAAAGCAAATATTTTAAGTTTACATACGGGCGATCAAGATATATTTGATCAATTTGGAATCACTAAACAAGTAAAGTCTTCTTTCGGAAAGACGGTTAACTTAAACAGTGGCGCATACTTGATTATTGAACATACCGAAGCCCTTCACGTTATTGACGTAAACAGTGGTTTTAAAAGTGTGAGCAATAACCAAGAGGAAAATGCTTTACAAACCAATTTGGAAGCAGCTGAAGAAATTGCACGTCAATTAAGACTTAGAGATATTGGAGGAATTATTGTTATTGACTTTATTGATATGAAGTTGCCAGACAATAAACGTAAGGTGCAGGAAGCATTGGACGAGTTTATGAAACCGGACCGTGCAAGACACTCGGTATTGCCTATTTCCAAATTTGGTTTATTGCAAGCCACACGCCAAAGAATCAGACCCGAAGTAAATATTAATACTTCTGAGGATTGCCCAGCTTGTAATGGTACTGGAAAAATTACTTCTACTTTATTGTTAGAGGATGAGATGGAAAAGAAATTAGCTTACTTGGCGACTCATGGTCATAAGAGTTTGCAAATTTTAGTACATCCTATTATACACTCTCATTTAACCAAGGGAATCTTTAGTAGTATCCTTAAAAAATGGAAGAGAAAATACAAAATTAAGCTTAAGTCAATTCCTGAAAATAACAGCCATTTGGTAGAATACAAATTCCTGGACGAACAACAGGAAGAAATTAAACTGTAAAACTATTTTCGGTTTTTACTTTACAATTGATTTAAATAGCAATTATCTTTAGGATATGAGTAAATCCAAATCGGCCTTCTTTTGCAATAACTGTGGATACGAGTCTGCTAAGTGGGCAGGTAAATGCCCGGCTTGTAATGAGTGGAATACATTCACTGAGGAATTGGTGGAGAAAGGCGAAAAAAAAGATGCAGGCTGGGAAGGCTATACTACTCAACAAAAGGGCACACAAGTAATTGCGATTAACGAAGTAAATAGTCAATCAGAAAAAAGAATTAATAGCGCTGATCCTGAATTAAACAGAGTATTAGGTGGTGGTATTGTACTAGGATCCATTGTGCTTGTTGCAGGTGAACCCGGCATTGGAAAAAGTACCTTGTTTTTACAACAAGGTTTGATGATGAAGGATCAAACCGTATTATACATAAGTGGAGAGGAAAGCATTCAGCAAATTAAAATGCGTGCAGACCGATTAAATTTACAGAACGAAAATTTCTACCTACTTACCGAAACGCGAACACCAGATATTTTCAAGGCTATTAAAAAATTAAAACCCACTGTGGTTATTGTGGATTCTATTCAAACTTTAGAATCTAATTTAATTGAAGCTGCTGCCGGAAGTGTATCTCAAATAAAACAAACTGCGGCCGAGTTTCAGCGTTTTGCAAAAGAAACTGGCACGCCTGTATTTTTAATAGGGCATATAACAAAAGAAGGAACCATTGCGGGGCCAAAAATTTTAGAACATATGGTGGACACCGTACTTCAATTTGAAGGGGACCGCCATTATGCCTATAGAATGTTGCGTACTTTGAAAAACAGATTCGGAAGCACAAGCGAGTTAGGGATTTACGAAATGACCGGCGAAGGTATGAAAGTAGTAAATAATCCATCTGCATTTTTAATTGCACAACGCAATGAATCTTTAAGTGGTAGCACCATTGCAGCATCTATGGAGGGCATGCGACCATTGTTGATTGAAGTGCAGGCCTTGGTTACACAAAGTGTATATGGTACTCCACAACGAACGGTCACGGGATTTGATTTAAGAAGATTGCAATTGTTATTAGCCGTTTTAGAAAAGCGTGGTGGATTTGCTTTTGGCATGAAAGATGTGTTTGTAAATATTGCTGGTGGTTTAAAAATTGAAGACCCATCGCTAGACTTAGCCATTATACTTTCTTTACTTTCTTCATATGAGGATATCCCATTACCACAAGGTATTTGCTTTGCGGGTGAAGTAGGGTTAAATGGGGAAATTCGTGCAGTAAATAGAATTCAACAACGCATTGCTGAAGCGGAAAAATTAGGCTTTGAAAAAATTTACATATCTGCATTTAATAGCAAGGGGCTTGAGCCTAAAAAGCATAGCATTCAAATTATACCTGTTGAAAGAGTAGACGAAGCTTATCGCCTATTCTTTTAATTATAAGTATTAGGATGAATAAAATACAGTCCTATCTGAAAATAGGTGTTTTCCTTAAAGCCTTACTCCATTTATTTTATCCGCATATTTGTTTACAGTGTGGGACCGATGAGCTTGGCGAATATCAGGTATTATGCGATAATTGTGAATCGCAATTACCCTACACCCATTTCACTCAAATACAACACAGCCCAGTTGAAAAAATATTCTGGGGACGCGTTCAAATAAGTAGTGTTGTTTCTGTTTTATTTTTTACCAAAGAAAGTATTGTTCAAAAAATCATTTTTGAATTAAAGTACAAGCAAAATAAAAAAGCCGGCTATTTATTAGGAAGACTTATTGCATATGAGCTAATTAATGCTGGAAAATATAATGCCGTTGACTATTTAGTGCCAATACCAATTAGTAAGCGAAAATTAAGAACAAGAGGTTTCAATCAATCGCAAATTATTTGCGAAGCAATAATAGCAAACGGTTTTAATGTGCCCATTTTCAATGGATTGACAAAATCTAAGCATTCGGATACACAAACGCATAAAGACCGTATGCAAAGAGGAGCTCAATCAGAAAACTTGTTTAGTCTGGCACATGTTAAAGTAATAACGAATAAACGCCTTCTTCTCATTGATGATGTCCTAACCACAGGATCCACTATAGAGGCTGCTTGTATTTGTTTACTTGAGGCTAACCCATTAACAATACAGCTAGCTACTGCCGCTTATACATTGTAGTCAACTATTTTAATAAAATCTTGTTATATTGAACAATAAACACACATTAATATGAAATTTTTAGTCACTTTATTAATAGTCGCATCTGCTTGTATCGGAAACGCACAAAGCATTCATAGCTTTAAAGTAAAAAGTATCGACGGCAAACAAATAGACTTTGCCTCTTTTAAAGGAAAGAAAATATTGGTAGTTAACACTGCTAGTAAATGTGGTTATACTCCTCAATACGAAGCATTAGAAAAAGTATACGAACAATACAAGGATAAATTAGTGATTATTGGATTCCCATGTAATCAGTTTGGTGGACAAGAACCTGGAACCAATGAGGAAATTGTGAGCTTCTGCAAAAAGAACTACGGAGTAACATTCCCGCTAGCTGATAAGATTGATATAAAAGGTGCCGAAACTGCACCTATCTATCAATGGTTAACTCAAAAGTCAAAAAATGGTGTAGTTGACGCATCCATTTCTTGGAACTTTAACAAGTTTTTATTGGACGAAAATGGCAAAATGATTGCTTACTTCCCAAGCAATATTAAACCAGATAGTGAGGACATTTTGTCTCGCTTAAAATAAGTGCTTTTAATCAAAAGATGCACATACTTTTCTACACATCAAAAACCGCACCGCGGTTTTTGCTTATCTTCGCCCTATGTTATTAAGTGAAGTAATTGGTCAGGAAAAACTAAAGCAACAGCTTGTCGAAATGGTGCAACACCAACGACTAAGCCATGCAATACTTTTTGTTGGGCCAGAGGGTGCAGGTGCCTTGCCATTGGCTATTGCCTTTGCTCAATACATTGTAAGTATCCCCAATAGCAATGTAGACGCTGCTGGTGCTGATATGTTTGGAACACAAGAACCAACAACACCTAAGGTATATAGTCCAGAAGAGATAGCCGAGTTGCCTGCCTATAAAAGAGCTAGTCAATTAATGCATCCCGATTTGCATTTTTCCTTTCCAAGTATTACAGAAAAACCAGGCACCAAAAATATTAGTGCCAATTATATTGAAGAATGGAGAGAATTTATCAATGGCTACCCTTATGGCAATGTATTTGATTGGTTACAATCTATTAAGGCCGAAAATAAACAGGGGAATATTAGTGCAGACGAATGTGCAGAGATTATCAAAAAATTATCTTTCAAAAGTTTTGAAAGCGCCTATAAAGTATTAGTAATGTGGATGCCAGAATATTTAGGCAAGGAGGGGAATAAATTATTGAAACTAATTGAAGAACCCCCTGACAATACCATATTCCTTTTGGTGGCAAATTCGGAAGAGCAGATATTGCCGACCATACTTAGTCGTTGCCAGTATATTAAAGTGCCAAGACTAACCATTAGTGAAATTGAAACAGCACTGATTCAAAAAGGACATATTGAACCCGAAAAAGCAGCTCAAATTGCTGCCATTTCGGACGGCAATTACCGAGAGGCGCTTCACTTATTACAACATAGTGATTCCGACTTTTTAACTCAAATCAGAGAGTGGTTAAATGCTATTCTTAAAGGCGGTCCTTTAGCTCAAATGAAATGGGTCGAAGAAACGAGCAAAATGGGTAGAGAGCCTCAAAAGCAGTTTTTGAAGTATTTTAACCATCTTTTAGAGCAAAGTATCCGTTTGAAAGTATTGGGCAATGATTTGCCCTTAGACCCCTCATTAAAGGACTTTGCCCTCAGAATCAATAAAATAGCTGGGGTTGGCCAATTAGAGGCCATTGTACAGGAGCTAGACAAGGCGGTATATCATATTGAGCGTAATGCCAACCCAAAAATGCTATTTATGGCCTTGGGCATCAAGTTCTATCATATCATTCAGAACAAAACCTTAATTTTGACAGAAGCCTAAGCCGAGAGGATTGCTGCAAAGGGATGCAAAGGCGGGTATTTATTATTCATTAACAGTTAGAACTAACTATATATGGGATGTGGATCATGTGGAACTGGCAAACCAGGCGGTTGCAAAAGCAACGGTGGTTGTAGTTCAGGAGCTTGTAACAGATTAAACGTACACGATTGGTTACGTGACTTACCTATTGACGATATTGATAGTCAATGTAAAGTGGTAGAAGTAAGCTTTAAACAAGGTAGTCGTAAAGATTTTTTCCGAAACGCAACATTACAACAATTTGAAAAAGGGGACTATGTCACTGTCGAAGGTGTAAATGGTTTTGACTTGGGCGAGGTTTCACTTACTGGAGAACTGGTAAGGTTGCAATTAAAGAAAAGAGGGATGGATGAGTTTAATCCCGATATGAAAAAAATTCTTAGACCAAGTGCCGATCGAGAAATTGAAACATACAAAATTAGCAAAAGCCGAGAAGCCGATATTTTAGCACGTAGTCGTACACACGCGTCTAACCTTAAATTAGCAATGAAGTTAAGTGAGGTAGAAATGCAAGCAGATGGCAAAAAAGCGACTTTCTTTTATACAGCCGATGACCGTATAGACTTCAGGGAATTGATTCGCATTTTTGCGGGTGAATTTAAAGTAAAGGTCGAAATGCGTCAAATTGGTATTCGTCAGGAAGCGGCCAAACTAGGCGGC
>CANFLP010000003.1 GCA_947447835.1 Bacteroidota bacterium | reverse complement strand
GACCTGACCTGTTTTTCAGGTATACCTAATTCAATTGCCTTTGCACTGTCCACTAAATTAGGATCAAAATAAGACAAGTGCCTAGCACTGGTCATTTGCTCTTGAATTCGATTTTTATTGGTAGAAGGAAACAATAAACTAAGCAAAACCGATCCAAATAAAATCACACCTAGTGCGATAATTCCCTTTACTTCTTTTTGAGAAAATAGAAAATAAGATTTCCAATAGGAGTTAATCATTTTTTACACGAATTAACTTCAACTAGATATACCGAATTAACGTATTAATACGGTTAATTTTTATACTGAAAACTGCAAGCCATCATAGGCCATCTTTATAAATGGCGGCAACTGCGGCTCTAATACAGCCTGTAACCCAATCTGGTGACTAAAATGCGTAAAGTATACTTGTGGCACATCAAGCTCCGTAGCCAAAGCTATAGACTCCTCTAAAGTAAAATGTGTGGGGTGTGGCTGTGGGCGAAGTGCACTTAATATGAGCACTTTTGATCCTTTAATTTTTTCTTTCTCCTTATCACTGATATAATTAATGTCGGTAATGTATGTAAAGTCCCCAATACGATACCCCAATACAGGTAATTCTCGATGCATTACTTGAATAGGAATAAATTTCATGTCTCCAATTTTAAATGGATCCTCATGGATAGTATGCAACATCATTTCTGGCAATCCAGCATCTTTATTCTTTTCAAAGGCATAATAAAAATCGCGTTTAATAGCCACTTGCGTAATTTCATTCGCATAAATCTGCATGGGCCTATTGGAATGAAAATTAAAGGGCCTAATATCATCTAAGCCTGCATAATGATCACGATGTGGATGGGTAAAAACTACTGCGTCCAAGTGAGTAGTTTGTGTTCTTAGCATTTGGTACCTAAAATCGGGGGTCGTATCTATTACAACAGCGGCATGTTCTGTTTCAATTTTAATACTAGTTCTTAGTCTGCTATCTCTAGGATCTGTCGAAGTGCATACCTCACAATCGCACCCAATTAATGGGACTCCTGTGCTTGTACCTGATCCTAAAATAGTAATATCTAACAAAGTAGTAGGTTTAAAATCTACAGCTAATAAACAAGCTCAAATAAAATAATCAAAAAAACTAAGCTTCTGATAAAGACAATCTTTGCACCTCCTCAAATAATTTTTGAGAATCATGAGTAAGCTTGTCAAATTGAATATCTAATTGAGGAATCAATTCTAATAATGTATTAATTCTGGCTTCTAAATTCAGGAATTTATTAAGCACTACAATTCTCTTAGATTCTAATAAGCACCAACCGCTCTGAAAATTACCTCTTTCGTATCTTACAACGAATTCTGATTCACCTAAAATATCTTCTAACTTGTTTAATGTAGTTTGAGTCAATTTCATATTATGCATTGATTTATAGGGTAGTAAGTGGACATACAAATATACTTTTTTAGCAAACTAAGCTGGTAAATAAGGGCTAGTAGTTATTCACATTTCGTACCTTTACCAACACTCATTTTATATGGCTTTTACACATAGAAAAATAATTAATGACCCGGTACATGGTTTTATTACCATTAACGACCCACTCATTTTTGAAATTATCAGTCATCCTTTTTATCAAAGATTAAGAAGGATTCAGCAAATGGCTTTAGCGCAATTGGTCTATCCTGGCGCCGTGCATACACGACTTCATCATTCTTTAGGTGCATATCATTTAATGTGCATTGCCATTAATGAACTTAGAGATAAAGGCATAGAAATTACTTCCGAGGAAGCACTTGCAGCAAAGGCAGCAATATTATTACATGATATAGGACATGGGCCTTATTCACATGCGTTAGAAAAAGTACTACTAAAAGACGTAAGTCACGAGGACCTTTCTTTGGTTATTATGCATGCTTTAAATGAAGAAACTAATCCAAATTTAAAAGGACATTTGACCCTTGCTATAAAAATATTTACCAACCAATATCACAAAAAATTTTTACACCAATTGATAAGTGGACAACTAGATGTAGATAGATTAGATTATTTATCAAGAGATAGTTTTTTCACTGGTGTAAGTGAAGGCGTTGTTGGCTATGAACGTATCCTTAAAATGCTAACAGTTAGTGATAATGAATTAGTAGTGGAAGAAAAAGGGATCAATAGCGTTGAGAAATTTTTATTATCAAGGCAATTGATGTATTGGCAGGTTTACAGACACAAAACTGTAGTCGCTAGTGAAAATATGTTGGTGAAAATTATTGAACGTGCTCAATATTTATTTGAGCAAAACAATGATTCCGTTAAAACTGGGTCATTACTTGATTATTTCTTAAGCAACCCTAATATCAAACTTGCCGAATTAGACCTACATGCTTATTGCAATTTTGACGATACCGATATATTATATGCAATCAAACAATGGCAAAACAATGCCGACCCTATCCTATCTAAATTATGTAAAGGCTTACTAAATAGAAAGTGCTTTAAATGTCAAATTCAAGCCGAACCAATAAGCGATGAACAATGGGAGAAGGCCTTGGGAGCTACAAGGACAAAACATCCTTTCGCCGATCAAGATGTTGCATTTTTGTGTTTTAAGGGTACAGTTTCTAATACTTTGTACAAGAATGACAATGAAACCATTAAAGTTTTGCTAAAATCGGGTGAGATTTCCAATATTTCCGCCATTCAGAACGCATTAATTGTGGAAAGTCTTTCTGCCCCAGTGAAAAAATTTTACATTTGCTTACTTAACGATTAATCCCCCATTCAAACCATTACGAATGATACAATTTAGTGCCCAACAGATTGCAATGATGATTCAAGGAAAAGTGGAAGGTGATGCATCTGTTGCTGTATCTCAATTCGGAAAAATAGAAGAAGCAACTGCTGGTCAAATTTCGTTTTTAGCGAACCCCAAATACGAAGAATTTTTATACCAAACCAAGGCCAGTATCATTATTATTAATGATAGCCTAGTGTTGAAAAATCCAATTGCTGCTACTTTAATAAGAGTGCCTGATGCCTATGCTGCTTTTGCTACTTTACTTACAAAGTATCAAGAGTTAAAAACACAAAACCTAACTGGCATTCAAACGCCTTCCTATATTTCAAGTTCGGCAAAACTAGGAGATAACCATTTTGTTGCTGCATTTGCGCATATTGGAGATAATGTAACAACCGGTGAGCATGTGAAAATATTCCCAAATGTAGTAATTGGTGAAAATGTAAAAATTGGCAACAACGTGATACTACATCCTGGTGTAGTAATTTATGCTGATTGTGTTTTAGGTAATAATATTACCATTCATTCAGGTTCAATTATTGGAGGTGACGGATTTGGATTTGCACCTAAAGCTGATGGAAGTTTTCAAAAAGTGCCTCAATTAGGAAACGTAATTATTGAAGATGATGTTGAAATTGGATCAAACACCACCATTGATCGAGCTACTATTGGATCAACAATTATCAGAAAAGGCGTTAAATTAGATAACCTAATCCAAGTAGCCCATAATGTTGAAGTGGGAGAAAATACGGTTATTGCTGCACAAACTGGATTAAGTGGCAGTACCAAGGTAGGTAAAGGTGTTATGATGGGTGGGCAGGCAGGAACTGCAGGCCATTTAAGTATTGCAGACGGCGTTAAAGTGGCGGCCCGAAGTGGTATTACCAAAACCATTACACAAGCAAATTCAACCATTACTGGATTCCCTGCTGCAGAGCATAGTACCGCACTTAGAGCTCAAATTCATATGAAAAACCTTCCAAATCTTGAAAAAAGAGTCAAAGAATTGGAAATATTAGTGGCACAACTGTCTCAGAAAGGCTAATTCGGCCTAATTTTGTGAATATCATCGCTTTAGGTAGCGAAGTAAAATTATTAATTGTATGGATGATCATTTTAATCCCGACAAACAGCATACCCTTTGTGCTAGTATTAGCATAAGTGGAACTGGATTACATACGGGCGTTTTAGTAGATATGACATTGAATCCTGCCAACCCAGGTTTTGGAATTCAATTTCAAAGAGTGGATTTACCAACTAAACCCATTATTAAAGCAGACTGCGATTTAGTAACGGATACAAGTCGTGGAACAACATTACAAGTGGGTGATGCCAAAGTAAGCACGGTTGAACATATTTTAGCAGCATTAGTTGGCATGGGTATAGATAATGTACTGATTGAAATTAATGGTCCCGAAATTCCAATTATGGATGGAAGCTCTGCTCCATTTATTGAAAGAATAGAAAGTATTGGTGTACTTGAACAAGATGCTGCAAAAGCTTGGTATAGTATTGACGAAAATATTTTTCACTACGACGAAGCAAAAAGAGTGGAAATGGTTGCATTGCCAGCATTGGATTATCAAATCACAACCCTAATTGATTTTAATAGTCCTGTGCTTGGAACACAGCATGCTGCATTAAGTACTATTAAGGATTTTAAAACGGAGATATCTCCGTGTCGTACTTTTTGCTTTTTACATGAATTAGAAGCATTATTAAAACATGATTTGATAAAAGGTGGTGATATTAATAACGCTATTGTAGTCGTTGACAAACCAGTCACAGACGAAGAAATGGGCCGTTTAGCCAAAGTATTTAAGCGTGAAAGAATTGAAGTAAAAAGCGAAGGTTATTTAAATAACTTGGAATTAAGATTCCCTAACGAACCAGCTCGTCATAAACTACTAGATGTGGTAGGTGATTTGGCTTTAATTGGCTACCCTATTAAAGCACGTATCATTGCTAATAGACCAGGACATAGCAGCAATGTTGAGTTTGCAAAAAAAATTAAACAGTACATCAAAAAGAACAAGCATGTTAAAGATGTACCCGTTTTCAATCCAGCAGTAACACCTGTTTTCAATTTAGAACAAATTGAAAAATTATTGCCGCACCGTTACCCGTTTTTATTTGTAGATAAAATTATTGAATTGACAGATACAGTAATTGTGGGCGTTAAAAATGTAACATTTAACGAATGGTTCTTCCCTGGACACTTTCCAGGAAACCCTGTTATGCCAGGTGTATTGCAAATTGAAGCCCTTGCGCAAACAGGTGGCATACTTTGTATTAATGCAATGCCTGAAGGAAATTATGATACTTACTTTTTAAAAATAGATAATTGCAAATTCAAACAAATGGTAAAACCAGGTGATACCATGTTATTGAAAATGGAATTAACTGCTCCTATTCGTCGCGGTATTTGTGAAATGCGCGGCACTGTTTATGTAGGAGGCAAAGTGGCTACTGAAGCAGACTTGGTTGCACAAGTTGTTAAAAGAGCCGATTAATAAATTAAAAAAAGCTTATGACGCATCCATTTACTTATATCGACCCAAATGCAAAAATTGCACCTAATGTAAAAATTGATCCATTCACTGTGATTCATGGCGAAGTGGTAATTGGCGAAGGCACTTGGATAGGAAGTAATGTTACCATCATGAATGGAACCAAAGTGGGAAAAAATTGTCGCATATTTCCAGGTGCAGTGATTGGTGCCGATCCACAGGATTTAAAATTTAACGGCGAAAAAACCTCGGTTGAAATTGGAGATGGAACTACCATCAGAGAGTTTGTTACTATCAATCGTGGAACCTCTGACCGTTGGATAACAAAGGTTGGAAACAATTGTTTGATAATGGCATACAGCCATATTGCGCACGATTGTATCATTGGCAATAATTGTATTTTAAGTAATAGTGTACAAATTGCTGGTCACGTAACATTAGGAGATTATTCTTGGATTGCGGGTGTAAGTGCTGTGCACCAATTTGTAAATATTGGACAACACGCCTACATTGCTGGGGGTAGCTTAGTTAGTAAGGATGTTCCTCCATATATAAAAGCGGTTCGTAACCCATTAAGTTATGGTGGCGTAAATAGCGTAGGCTTAAAACGCAGAGGCTTTGATTTAGAAAAAATCAATCATATTTTAGATATCTATCGTTATATTTTCAATAAAGGAATGAATACAACACAGGCCCTTGAATTTATTGAAGAGGAATTACCTGCAACCGATGAGCGTGACGAGATCGTGACCTTTATAAGAGAAAGTGGACGTGGTATTATTAAAAGATTTGGTAAAGGCGCTGTAGAAGAAGATTAATTATGGTACAAATAAGCCTCAACAATGCAGGAAAAAGATTCAATAAGGATTGGATTTTTAAAGACCTGAATTATACTTTTGAAATGGGGCAGCATTATGCTTTAATCGGAAACAATGGCTCCGGGAAAAGCACCTTATTGCAAGTAATCTCGGGATATGCAACCTTATCAAAAGGAAATATTTCTTGGGGTGACTATGATACCAATAGTATATTTAAACAAATAACTATAGCTGCACCCTATCTAGAATTGATTGAAGAATTCACTACGCTTGAGCAATTTGATTTTCATGAAAAATTCAAGACATTAAGAAAAGACATTAGCATTGCGCAAATGATTGAAATGATTGGCTTAAAGGCAGCTACAGATAAGCAAATTAGATACTTTAGTAGTGGCATGAAACAGCGACTTAAATTGGCATTGGCTATTTTTTCAGATTCCCCTATTTTATTATTGGATGAACCTTGCAGTAATTTAGATATAGAAGGTTATGCTTTGTATCATGAACTCATTACCAAATATGCACTCCACAAATTAATTATAGTTGGAAGTAATGATACGCAAGAATATGATTTTTGCAAACAACATATTAATTTATTGGACTACAAAGTAGCGGGCAATAATAGCTAGCTTCTACTTGCTATCAACAAATTCAAATCGGTAAACTTAAGTTGAAATTTTTCGCTGATATAATAATCGGTAAGCGCTCCCTTGTATAAATAAATTCCCTCTCTCAAGTGCACTTGTTGCCAAATAATTTCCTCGAGTCCTCCCATGTCACCCACTTGAATTAATAATGGCATTAATACATTACTAATTGCTTGACTAGCTGTACGTGCAAATCCACTTGGAATATTTGGAACACCATAATGAATCACATTGTGTTTAATAATGATAGGATGCTCATAATTAGTTAACTCACTGGTTTCAAAACAACCACCGCGATCAATTGCTACATCAATAATAATGCTGCCAGGGCGCATAGCAGCAACCATTTCCTCCGATACAACAATGGGTGCACGTCCAATTTCATTTCTTAATGCCCCCACTGCAACCTCACAAGTTTTTATTTGCTTTGCTAAAATTTTAGGTTCTAATACACTTGTCCAAACTCTTTGCCCTAAATTATTTTGAAGTCTTTGTAGTCTTGAAACATTATTGTCAAACACTTTTACACTTGCCCCCAATGCCAATGCATTACGAGTAGCAAACTCACCAATAATATCAGCACCAATAATTACCACCTTTGTTGGAGGTACACCGCTAATCCCCCCTAACAATATCCCTTTCCCTTGGTTAAAATTGCTTAGGTATTGTCCAGCAATCAACATTACCGCACTACCAGCAATCTCACCCATACTTCTTAAAATAGGATAGTTTTGGTTTTCATCTTTTATATTTTCAATCGCTAATGCAGTGATTTTTTTAGCCATTAATTGCTCTACTAATTCTCTTTTTAATGCCGTCAAATGCAAAGGAGAAATTATAATTTGATGCATTTGCAAAAATGGCAAATCTGCTTCCACAGGAGGTGCTGTTTTTACAAGTATGGGGCATTTGTATACTTCTTCTTTTTCAAAAACAATACGCGCGCCCGCTTCGGCATAATCATGATCTGAATACCTACTTCCATCCCCCGCACCAGACTCTACCAATACCTCATGTCCATTAGCTACCAATACACCAACTGCATCGGGAATCAATCCAATCCTGTTTTCCTGAAATGCAATTTCTTTGGGAATTCCAATCAATAATGGCTTTGCTCTATGAGGAATATCTAGCACTTCCTCTTGTGTTTCGTAGGAAAATGAAGCATGAAATTGTGACTTGATAATACTCATAGGTGCAAGTTTTTATGAAGGTATAAAAATCCTTCTATGTTCTGGGTCTAAAATTTCTATTTCAAGACGTAAAGTCCCTTCTGGTAATAAGGCTGGTGCTTTCTCTGGCCATTCTATAAAGCACAAATCGGCTTCGTCCATTGCAGCTTCAACACCCGTCCTTCTAGCCTCAGCCTCATCTTCTATTCTATACCAATCCATGTGATAAATTTGCTTGCCGCTGGCATCATATTCATTCATTATAGAAAAGGTAGGACTTGCAACTGCATCCACCACGCCCAACTGCTTGCAAACTTGTGCTATTAAGGTTGTTTTTCCTGCCCCCATAGGCGCAAAAAATGCCCAGATAGGCTTGTTGGCATGTTGTTTTATCAAAGCCGCCGCCAATACTTCAATTTGGTCTAGGGTATATATCATATCCATTTCACAAAGATACGCCAACAAATAGAAAGCCGAAATCAGAAATCTCAAAAGGGTCGTACCTTTATAGTGAAATTTAGCGTTATGGAACATGTTCAATTAAAAGTAGATGGAATGAGCTGCACCAATTGTGCACTCTCTATTCATAAGTATTTAGAAAATCAAGGTGTTGCTGAACCCAAAGTAAGTTTTATGGAGGGAGAAGTGCAATTTGATTTGCCAAAAGAAGTTAAAAAAGAAAACCTAATAAAAGGCATTACTAATTTAGGGTACAAGGTTCGTGGACAGGAAGAAGCTGCACCGAAAAAAAAGTTTCTAGACAACAATAAAGACCGTGCACTTTTCTGTTTAATATTTGCCATTCCATTAGTGGGTCATATGTTACCTGGTATCAATCAAATTCCGGGGGTACATATATTCATGAATCCATTGGTACAACTAGCATTAACTATTCCTGTATTTATTGTAGGGATGGGTTATTTTGGAAAGAGTGCTTGGAATAGCATGCTTAATGGAATACCTAACATGAATGTGCTTGTAAGTATTGGCGCTATTGCTTCCTTTGGTTATAGCTTATATGGTACCATCATTGGAAAAGGAATGGAGTTTGCATATTATGAAACAACTGCTACTATTTTAACCTTAGTGTTTTTTGGTAATTATTTAGAAGATGCGTCCATTGAATCCACACAACGTGCGCTAAAAGATTTAGTGAAAGCACAAAAGGTAATGGCCAATATGATTGTGTTTGACGAAAACCATAAAGAAGTTTTATTTAATGTAGAAAGTGATACATTAAAAGTGGGAGATTTAGTATTAATTAATTCGGGTGAAACTATCCCAATGGATTGTAAAGTATTATGGGGTGAAGCGAATGTAAATGAGTCAATAGTAACAGGTGAAAGTGTTCCAGTGTTTAGAAAGATGAATGATGTTTTATTAGGAGGAAGTACTATTGAAAATGGCACAGTGAAAGCATATGTAACAGCTGTTGGAAATGACACAGTGCTTGCCAATATTTTGAAAATGGTAAAAGCTGCACAAGGTGAAAAACCACCCGTACAAATTTTAGCTGATAAAATAAGTGCCATCTTTGTTCCATTGGTTGTGAGCATCGCTTTAGCAACATTACTAGGCAACTACTTTTTCGCACACAATGCAGCAGGCAACCCAATTGGTTTTGGTGAGAGTATGTTACGCGCTATAGCCGTATTGGTTATTTCATGTCCTTGTGCCATGGGATTAGCAACACCAGCAGCTATTGCAGTTGGATTAGGACGAGGTGCAAGAAATGGCATTGTATTTAAAAATGCAAAAAGCTTAGAAACCTTCAAGGATATAAAACAAGTAGTATTTGATAAAACTGGAACCCTTACTACAGGTCATTTTGAAATTGCCAATTCGAAAGTATTAAATGGAATGAGTGAAGAAGATTTTAAAACGCTTGTGTATTCATTAGAAAGATATTCCAACCACCCCATTGCAAAATGTATCAGTGGAACCTGGAAAACAAATGAAGCAAGCAATTGGACTAAAATTGAAGAAATAAAAGGCTTAGGCATTCAAGCAATAGATAAAGAAGGAAATCAATATTGGGCAGGATCTTTCAAGACATTAGTCAATCAAAATGCCGAGGATGGACATAATGTGTATATTCAAAAGAACAATGAATTAATAGGCTGGGTAGACGTGGCAGATCAAATAAGACCAGAAGCCAAAGAGGTAATTGAAACCTTACACAAGCAAGGCATCCACACTATTTTACTAAGTGGAGACCGAAGAGAAAAATGTGAAGTGGTGGGAAAAGCATTGGGTATTCAAGAAATCATTAGCGAACAAAGTCCTTCAGATAAATTAGATAAATTGGATGCACTTACTGCAATTGCACCAACTGCCATGGTGGGCGATGGTATTAATGATGCACCTGCATTAGCTAAAGCAACAATAGGCATTTCGTTAAGCAACGCATCACATATTGCAATTCAAAGTGCACAAGTGATTCTTATGAACCAAGGTTTGAAAAATTTACCTATGTCATTAGGATTAGGCAGACGCACTTATGAAACCATTAAGGAAAACCTAGCATGGGCGTTCTCTTACAATATCATTGCGATTCCTGTTGCAGCCTTGGGATTGTTGGGTACTTGGGGACCAACCTATGGTGCATTAATTATGGGATTAAGCGACGTTGTATTGGCACTCAACTCACTAAGATTATTCAAGAAAAAATTAGTGTAGTCAATCTTTGGAATCAGTACAATCTATATTAAAAAAATATTGGGGCTATGAAAATTTCAGGCCACAGCAATTGGCTGTTATAAATGCTGTTCTTGAAAAAAAAGACACATTAGCACTATTGCCTACTGGTGCTGGCAAGTCGGTTTGCTTTCAGGTACCCACCTTATTTGAAGACGGAATTTGTCTTGTCATTAGCCCATTAATTGCACTGATGCAAGACCAGGTAAAGGATTTGCAATCAAAAAATATTCCTTCCATTGCATTAGGTGGACAGTTAAGTGAAGAAGCACAAGCCGAAGTAATGGCAGCAGCAATAAGAGGCAAGTATAAGTTTATATATTGCTCGCCTGAAAAATTAGCACAACAACCATTTCAAGATGCTTTAAGTCAAGTAAAAATTACTTTATTCGCTATTGATGAAGCACATTGTATTTCGCAATGGGGATATGATTTTAGACCACCCTATCGAAAATTAGATGTACTAAAAAAGTTATTCCCCAGTGTGCCCATCCTGGCAATGACTGCGTCAGCAATCCCTTTAGTTCAAGAAGATATCATGAAACAACTGGCATTTAAAAATGCCCATATTATAACAGATACTTTCTTAAGACCTAATTTAAAATACAGCATACAAAAAGTAGCCGTTAAACTACACACGCTTCGAGGTATCTTAAACCAATTAAACGGCGCTGCAATTATATATTGCAATACACGCAGTAACGTAACACAACTGGCTCAACTATTAGCCGACTATGGATACCCTGTAGGTGAATACCATGCTGGCATGCCATTAGAAGCAAGAAAAAAAGTACAAGACAATTGGATGCAGGATATTACACCCATAGTAGTTTGCACCAATGCATTTGGCATGGGTATCAACAAAGGCAATGTGCGCGTTGTTGTGCATTATGATATTCCAGGAAGTTTAGAACAATATTATCAGGAAGCAGGAAGAGCAGGTAGAGACGGGGAAGCTTCCGAAGCAGTATTAATTTACCAACAAAATGACTGGGACTATTGGCTGCAACTACAAGAAAAAAAATACCCCTCTATTGACGTAATTAAAAAAGTATACCAGGATTTAGTAGACTTTGTGCAATTACCCATTGGCATTGGAGAAAAACAACAATTCATTTTTGATTTTGAAGTTTTTTGCACTGTATTTAAATTAGATAAGATTATTGCACGCAATGCTTTAAGCTGGATACAACAGGAAGGCCATGTTCGATTTTCAGAATCTGCATTTACTCCATCAATGGTGCAAGTGCTTGGAGATAGATATACCATTGAAAGTTTTCAAAATGCACAACCCCAAGCAGGTGTTGTTTTGCAAACCTTACTTAGGACTTATGGCGGAATATTAGACAGCCCCCACTTTATTAATGAAAGATTACTAGCCGAATTGTTGCAAAGGGATACCTTATTTGTAATTCAAAATTTACAATTGTTGGCCATGCATGGGATCATAAGTTTTGAGCAAAAACAAAATCAACCTGTGGTTCAGTTTTTATGGAATAGAAGTTCGGCCAGCTTTATGAAGATAGATTTTGACCACTATCAACTCATGAAAAAAGCCTTCATTGAGCGTATTCAACAATTTATTGGCTATTTACAAGGGCAACCTCCTATTTGTAGAAGCATTTATTTGGCAAAATACTTTGGCGAAAAGGGCTCAAAACCTTGCCGAATATGCGACATTTGTACAAGTACGAAGACTTAGGTATATTTTAACAAAACATTGGAAACGCTTTTAATCCATAAAAAAGTAAAAATCGTTTCTTTACATAAGCAAACAATTAAAAGCATTCAATTATGGAAGATAAAAAAAGATACAAAGTGTTATTGTGTGAAGATGATAGCAACTTAGGATTAGTATTAAAAAATTATTTAGAATTAGACGAATACGATGTAACCTTAGAGCGTGATGGTCGTTTAGGCTTAGCTGCATTTCAAAGAGAAAAGTATGACCTATGTTTATTAGATGTTATGATGCCGCATGTAGACGGATTTACTTTAGCAGAAGAAATTAGAGATATTGATCCAGATGTGCCTTTGTTCTTTTTAAGTGCAAAAACATTGAAAGAAGATATTATACATGGCTATAAATTAGGTGCCGATGATTATATCACTAAACCTTTTGATAGCGAAGTATTAATGCTTAAAATAAAAGCTATTATTAAGCGTAATGAAGAGGATAATAAGATAAGCGACAACCAAGAATACGAATTAGGTCAATATCATTTTAATCCAAAATTGCGTGAATTAAAACATGCTGATTTAATTCAAGTATTATCTCCTAAAGAAAATGAATTATTAAAAATGTTAGCTGAACATAAAAATGATTTATTAACCAGAGAGAAGGCATTGAAAAAGATTTGGGGTAGCGACACTTACTTTAATGGCAGAAGCATGGACGTATATATTGCCAAGCTTAGAAAGTTTTTAAAGGAAGATTCTCAAATTGAAATAGTAAATATTCATGGAAACGGATTTAGATTAGTCGTTCACTAGTATTGCTAAAATAATTAGAATTATAAAAAAGAGCGCTTCCAACAGGAGCGCTCTTTTTGTTATTGTTATAATTTAAAAAAATTATCTAAATAGTTCTGGATTTTCGGCTGCAGCTCCACCACGGTGTTTCCCTAAATGTTCATAAGCCTTATAGGTTACTTCACGACCGCGTGGGGTTCTTTGTAAGAAACCCTCTTGAATTAAGAATGGCTCATACACTTCCTCAATAGTGCCCGACTCCTCGCCTACTGCAGTTGCAATAGTTGATATGCCTACTGGCCCGCCCTTGAACTTTTCAATAATAGCTAATAAGATACGGTTATCCATTTCATCTAATCCATGTTCGTCTACATTTAATGCTTTTAAGGCATGCTTTGTAATACCTATATCTACAATGCCGTCATTTAAGACTTGCGCAAAGTCACGTACTCTTCGTAATAATCCATTGGCAATTCTTGGAGTACCACGACTACGACGTGAAATTTCACCCGCTGCTTCGGAATTGATATTTACATTTAAGATACCTGCACTTCTTAAAATAATTTTCTCAATCACAGTGGCAGGATAATATTCCAAACGAGATTTAATACCAAAACGAGATAATAAAGGAGCTGTTAATAAACCACTACGCGTGGTAGCACCTACCAAGGTAAATGGATTTAAATTAATTTGAATGCTTCTTGCATTGGCTCCGCTATCAATCATGATATCGATTTTATAGTCTTCCATTGCAGCATACAAATACTCTTCTACCACTGTACTTAAACGGTGTATTTCGTCAATAAACAATACATCATTGGCTTCCAAACTCGTTAACAATCCAGCTAGGTCACTAGGCTTCTCAATTACAGGACCCGAAGTCTCTTTAATTTGCACACCCATTTCATTGGCCACAATTCTACTTAATGTGGTTTTACCTAACCCCGGAGGACCATGAAATAATATATGATCCAATGCTTCTCCTCTTAATTTAGCCGCCTTAATAAAAATGCGAATGTTCTCAATCAACTGAGGTTGACCAGCGAACGCATCTATTTCGGTGGGACGAATACTATTTTCAAATTCGCGATCCTGTGGATTTAAATTTTGAATAGTAGTATCTAAATTAGGGTTGGACATGTAAGTGTTAACTATTTATGAAAATGATTTTTATAACTAATATACTTTATGCAAATTACTTTGTTGGAGTAAATGGCTTCTCTAATAAATTTTTGTAAATGAACTTATTTTTTAACTCATTAAAATGTTTGCCTTTTGCAGCACCCCATCCGTGTCTTCCACCTGGGTACAACATAAATTCAACATCCTTTCCGTTATCTTCTAAAGCACTTAATAACTGAATTGAGTTTTGCATATGCACATTGTCATCCGAAGTTCCATGCACCAATTGCAATGTACCTTTAAAGTCTTTGATATAAGTTAACACACTACTGCTTTTATATCCTTCTGGATTTTCGCCTGGAGTATCCATATATCTTTCGGTGTAGTGAGAATCATACAAGCTCCAATCTACAACACTACCTCCAGCCATTGCATGTGTAAATACCGATGCACCATAAGTTAATGCATAACAACTCATATAACCACCATAGCTAAATCCAGTGATGCATATTTTTTTAGCATCTGCACTACCATTAGCAATAAACCATTTTGCCATAGTCATATAATCCTGCATTTCCCAATAACCTAAATTACGGTACATATAGTTTACCCCTTCTTTACCAAAATGGCCGCTAGCTCTATGGTCAAACGCAACCTGAATTAAACCTTCCTTAGCCCAATTTTCTTTAGATGCTGGGTTCGACCATGAGTCCATTACCGTTCCTGCATTAGGGCCACCATAGATGCTTACTAATAATGGATACTTTTTATTTGGATCCATATTCTTAGGCCAAGTAACCAAGGCGGGCAATTCATATAATCCATCTGCACTCTTAATACGAATAAGTTCAGTTTTAGCGTAGCTTTCTGCTTTAAAGCTAGAATCTACCGCTACACCAAGTGTTTCAATAACTGGTTCCCCTTTTTTAGGAATCTCAATAACCGAAATTGCAGTTGGCGTTTTAACATTACTATACACACCCACAAAATGTTTAGCATCTGGTGCTAAAGAAATTTGCATATAGTTGTATTCACCCCTAGTTAATCTTTTTAAATTTTTACCGTCAAAACCTACACTATAAAAATCACCTCTTGCTGTGTTTTCTAAGCCACGCGCAGTAAAATAAATAGTCTTTGTTTTTTCGTCTATTAATTTAATGCCTGTTACCGTATATTTTCCATTAGTGATGGCATTCATTAACTGACCATTCATATCATACAAATACAATTGATTCCAACCTGTTGCATCAGACTGTGCAATATATCCTTTGTTATTGGCTAAGAAATTAATTCTACCACTTACACGATCTTCTAAATCAATCCAAGTTTTTTGATACTCTTTGTAAACCTCTTTTTTGGTACCAGTTGCCATATCCAACTCGTAAATTTTTAAATTATTTTGACCACGATCCATCCATGACATCCACATATTATTGTTATTTGGATTCCAAATAGGCCATCCAAAATATTGATCATCCTGCTCATTGAAATCTGCCCAAGTAATATTGCCACCTGTTGGTGCAACCCATCCAATTTTAACAGTTGGATTTGAATCCCCTACTTTAGGATATCTGGTTTCTTCAATAAAACCATGTTGACCATCACTATTGTAAATAGGGAACATTGGTACTTTGCGCTCATCAAATCGCATAAAAGAAATAAACTTGCTATCTGGGCTCCACCAAAATGCACGATACTGCGTGGGGCGACCAAATATTTCTTCAAAGTATACCCAGCTAGCATAACCATTTAATATACCCTTTGTGTCCTCATTGGTTATAGCAACTTCTTTTTTATCTTCCAAATTCAAGGTATACAAATTATTGTTTTTAGTATAGCCTACATATTTCCCGTCTGGAGATAAGGTTGGATTTTTTTCTTCTGCAACATCAAATGTCAATTGTGTCTCAACACCATTTGCTTTTAAGAATAAATTAGCATTTTTTGCAACCACCGACTTATCGGTATTCACTGTAACAGCAGGGGCTTCTGAGTATTGCTTAGTAGCAATATTGTATAAGTAATCCTTAGCTGTCTTATCGTTGTTTAATTTTTTATTAACAACAACTTGATTACCGTCTACCCAACGCACAAAACGAGGAAGACTAGACTGTGGCATTTGTGCAATAGCAACAAAAGCAAATAAGCTAAAACTAAAAAATAATACAATTGATTTTTTCATAAGACAATGATGATATTAAATGTGTTTGATTCGTTTAATTTGATTTTACTTAGATAACAATATTGATCATTTTACCTTTTACAAAAATTAATTTCTTAACCGGCTTATCTTCTACCCATTTTTGAACCGCCGGATTGCTAAGTACAATTTCACGTACCTGCTCCTCTGATGCATCTAATGCAATTGAAATATTAGATCTTACTTTACCATTAATACTTACCGGATATTCTTTAGCAGTTTCCAATACATATTGCGGATCGAATATAGGATAAGCTGCGTCTACAATTAATCCAGTGTTGCCAATTGCACTCCATAACTCTTCGGAAAAGTGTGGCGCATACGGCGTAATTAAGATAAGTACCTGCTCTAAAATAGCTTTTTTATGACATCCCGCATCATATAACTCGTTAATACAAATCATGAATGCACTAATAGCGGTATTAAAACTATAACGCTCAGTATCTTCTTCAATTTTTTTGATGGTCTTATGTAATATTTTAAGCTCTTCGGTAGTTGGCGCTTCGTCTACCCAAACTTTCCCTTTCATCTCATCAAAGAACATTCTCCAGAACTTCTTAATAAAACGGTGTACTCCTTCAATACCCTTTGTATCCCATGGCTTACTCTGTTCCACAGGCCCCAAGAACATTTCATACATTCTAAAAGTATCAGCACCATATTTTTGCACTAAGTCATCCGGATTTACGGTATTAAATTTAGACTTAGACATTTTCTCAACTTCTACGCCACAAACATATTTACCATCTTCTAAAATAAAATCCGCATTTGCATAATCAGGTTTCCATTTTTTAAACGCTGCAGTATCTAATTCAACACCGTCTACCATATTCACGTCTACATGCAATTGATCTACTTCATGTGCACCTACTAAACCTGCTGAAACAAAAGTGTGCGTTCCACGTTTGCGATATACAAAACGAGAACTACCTTGTATCATTCCCTGATTTAATAATTTTTTAAATGGCTCATCAAATCCAATATAACCTAAATCGTATAATGCTTTCGTCCACATACGACTATACAATAAATGGCCTACAGCATGCTCGGTTCCGCCAATATATAAATCAACTTGTCCCCAGTAATCGCTTACTTTTCGACTACAAAATTCGGTAGTATTACTTGGGTCCATATAACGTAAAAAATACCAACTACTTCCTGCATAACCAGGCATGGTATTGGTTTCATAATTTTCTGCTTTCCAGGATTCAATATTTGCTAAAGGGCCCTCGCCTTCTGGCCCTGGGCCGTAATGATCTACATCAGGCAACAATAATGGTAATTCATTTTCTGATAATGGATAAGCTACCCCATCTATCCATTTAATTGGGAATGGTTCACCCCAATAACGTTGTCTACTAAATGCAGCATCGCGCATTCTGTAATTTACTTTACGCTTACCAATTCCCATTGCTTCAATCTTATCATTCACTATGGCAATGGCATCTTTTTGTATAACTCCGTTTAAGAAATCACTATTGGTAAGTTTAGCTTCCTTAGTTGGATTGGCTTCCTTGCCATCAAATGCATCGCCAATAATATTAGTAATAGGAATATTAAAATGTTGCGCAAATTTAAAGTCACGATCATCGCCACAAGGAACAGCCATGATTGCACCTGTACCGTATCCTGCTAAAACATATTCTGAAATCCAAATTGGTATTAATTGTTGATTGAAAGGATTCACTACATATGCTCCAGTAAAACATCCAGAAATTTTCTTTTCTGCAATACGCTCACGCTCACTTCTACTTTTTACATATGCAATATATGCTTCAACAGATGCTTTATGCGAAGCGGGTGTAATGCTTTCTATTAATGCATGTTCTGGTGCCACTACCATAAAGTCTACCCCAAATACCGTATCAGGACGTGTTGTATAAACTCTTAAGCTTGCGTCATGTCCATTTACTGCAAAATCAATTTCAGCGCCATAACTTTTACCAATCCAGTTAGATTGCATTTCCTTCATGGCATCACTAAACTGAATGGTTTCCAAACCAGACAATAATCTGTCTGCATATTCTGTAATACGCAAATACCATTGTCTTAATTTTTTCTTTTCTACTGGATGTCCGCCACGTTCACTAAATCCGTTAATTACTTCGTCATTTGCAAGTACCGTTCCTAAAGCCTCGCACCAATTCACTTCGCCATAACCACAAAAAGCCAAGCGATAATGCATTAAAATAGTTTGTTGCTCTTTTTCACTATATCCTTTCCAATCAGCTGCACTAAAATTAATATTTGCATCTCCTGGACATACTTGATGTACATTTCCTTCCTTTTCAAAAACAGCAATTAATTCAGCAATAGGCATTGCCTTTTGAGCAACACGGTCATAGTAGCTGTTAAACAATTGTAAGAAAATCCATTGAGTCCATTTGTAATATGTTGCGTCGCAGGTTCTTACTTCTCTTTCCCAATCATAACTAAAACCTATATTATCTAATTGCTTTCTAAAATTATCAATATTACCATGTGTGCTTTTTGCAGGATGCACACCATGTTCAATGGCGTATTGTTCTGCTGGCAACCCAAAAGCATCATAACCCATTGGATGCAAAACATTAAAACCTTTTAATCTTTTAAAACGACTATAAATATCTGAAGCAATATATCCTAATGGATGTCCTACATGCAAACCTGCCCCACTTGGATAAGGGAACATATCCAACACATAACATTTAGGCTTTGAACTTTCATTACTTACCTGATATGCTTTTTTTGATTTCCAGGCCTCCTGCCACTTTTTCTCGATCGTACTAAATTGATATTCCATCTTCGTTTTTGCTTAAAAAATCTATAATTATTCAGTTTTCTTATAAGCCAACCCTTTTTACCCCAAATTGGATAAAAAATAGGCATAATTCGGCCTATGCAAATGTAAGCCATTAGCGTCCAAAACCGTACATTTGCAAAGTGAACAAATAAAATTTTAATGCTATGGCAGCTAATGGATCAGGATCGTTAAAACGCAGTAAACCTAACTACATTTATAGTGTAATTGGGGTAGCCATTGTTTTGTTTATTATGGGCATTATGGGCTGGTTATTTTTAAACCTACACTCCATCGGTGACAATTTCAAGGAAGATATCCGTATAAGTGTGTATTTAAGAACATCAGACAAGAATACGATTGGCAAAATTCAGCAATTTATAGCTAGTCAGGATTATGCCAAAAATGTAGAATACGTAGATAAAGACAAGGCTAAAGCCATTTGGAATAAAGAAAATAACGAAGATTGGGCGAAAATTTTAAATGTAAATCCATTACCTGAGAGTGTTGACTTTTTTGCTAAAGCCGATTACGTTAATGTGGATAGCCTTACTAAAATTAACGCCGCTATTATTAATCAATTTAAGAATGAAATTGCAGACGTTCAATATCCAAAAAGTTTGGTAACCAACTTAAATGAACGCGCTACTAAAATTGGATTGATTTTTTTAGTAATGTCTATTGTACTTTGCATCATCGTAATTATTAGCATAGACAATACCATTCGATTAGCTATGTTTAGCAATCGTTTCTTGATAAAAACGATGCAAATGGTGGGTGCAACCCGCAATTTTATTTCTAAACCATTACTAATTCGTGCATTATTGAATGGATTAATAAGTGCATTTATTGCTATCTTTTTATTGTTTGGTCTTATTGAGTGGGCCAGCACACAGTTTCCACAAATAAGAACCCTACAAGGAATTAGCTCAAGTGTTATGCTATTTGGAGGCTTAATTGTATTGGGCGTGGGCATTTCGGTGTTTAGTACCTACCGAAGCGTGTTAAAATATTTAAAAATGAAACTAGACGAATTGTACTAATTATAAATAACCTTACTTTTAAGTGTCAAAACTATATTATGAGTCAGAACAATAACAAAAAATCATTGCAATTTTTCGGTAAAGCTAATTATACTTGGATGCTTATAGGTGCTGCTTTAATCTTAGTGGGCATGTTATTAATGTCAGGCGGTAAGAGTGCCGACCCCAATGTATTTAACGTAAATGAAGTATACAGTTTTAGACGTATAACACTTGCGCCAATTGTTATTATTGCAGGTTTTATCGTGGAAGTGTACGCTATATTCAAAAAATCATAATCTACTTTCTAAAAGATTAAAAAAGCGATGAAAACCTCATCGCTTTTTTAATAATAAACCATCACAATGACTTTATTTCAATCCATTATCATTGCTATCATCGAGGGCATTACCGAGTTTCTTCCTATATCAAGTACTGCTCACATGAAATTCGCTAACCCATTTTTAGGAATAGCTAACACCCCATTTGTTGATTTATTCGAAATTGTAATTCAATTGGCCGCGATAGCGTCTGTCGTAGTAGTGTATTATAAAAAGTTTTTTGACTTTAAACACTACAGTTTTTATTTAAAACTAATAGTAGCAGTTATTCCAGCATTGGTTTTTGGAGCCCTATTAAAAAAACATATAGACGCTGCTTTAGGTAATTTATGGGTAATCGCATGTGTAATGATTGGAGGTGGAATTATTTTATTATTTGTAGATAAGCTATTTGCAAGTAATGAAAATGAATCACAAGAAATGAGTTATAAAAAATCTTTTATAGTTGGTTGCTTTCAAGTGCTTTCTATATTATTCCCAGGACTAAGCCGTAGCGCAGCTACAATTATTGGAGGAATGAGTCAAAAATTAACTAAGAAGACAGCAGCTGAATTTTCTTTCTTTTTAGCGGTACCAACCATGTTGGCTGCATCTGCTAAAAGTACATTAGACGTATATAAAACAAGTCCTGATGTGTTTACCAGCGATAATTTACTTACCTTATTAATTGGTGGTGTTATTGCATTTGTGGTGGCCCTCTTAAGCGTTAAGTTTTTCATAAATTTTATCCAAAAAAAGGGCTTTGCACTATTTGGATGGTACCGAATTATCCTGGGATTAACTATCATCACATTATTGTACACTAAGTATCTGTAGCACTTTCTAATTTATTTGTATATTTAAGAATACAAATAAATAGCGATGCAAACAGCCTCTAAAAAAGTAGTAAACGGATGGGCCATGTACGATTGGGCCAATAGCGTTTATAATTTAGTAATTACCTCAACCATTTTCCCGGCTTATTACGAAGCGGTAACAGGAGATGGAAATGAGAATACGCTCATTGATAAAATAAAAATTGGGGGTTACGAATTTTCAAACACCGCTTTATATAATTATGTATTAGGGTTTGCATTCATTATTGTGGCAATCATGTCCCCTCTCTTATCTTCGATTGCAGACTACCGTGGCAATAAAAAGCAGTTTCTGCAATTCTTTTGCACTATGGGTAGCTTAGCCTGCGCTTCTCTCTATTTTTTTGATGCCAATCATATTATGGGTGGACTAGTTTCTGTAATTATAGCCTGTGTAGGTTTTTGGAGTAGCTTAGTTTTTTATAATTCTTATTTACCTGAAATTGCAGCGCCCGAAGACAGAGATCGTATTAGTGCAAAAGGTTTTATGATGGGTTATATTGGATCGGTATTATTACAACTTATTTGTTTTGTGTTTGTATTAAAACCTGAACTTTTTGGGATTACAGTTGGAAAAGCTTCTCAAATTTCGTTTTTATTAGTGGGTATTTGGTGGATGGGATTTGGCTGGTGGGCAATTTCAAAATTGCCTGCAGGAACAAGTCAAATGCATTTGGGCAAAAAAGAAAATCTACTCAGTTCTGGTTACAAAGAACTGCATAAAGTATGGAAGCAACTTAGGCATTTGCCAGTTTTAAAAAGATTCCTAACCTCTTTCTTCTTTTATAATATGGGCGTTCAAACTATTATGCTAGCTGCAACTTTATATGGGAAAAGCGAATTAAATATTCCTACTAGTAATTTAATTTTAGCCATTCTTATTATTCAAATTGTTGCAATACCAGGTGCTAACTTAATGGCCAAGTTAGCTAGTAAATGGGGAAACTTTAATACACTTATGGTAGCAGTATTAATTTGGATTGCTGGTTGCGTGATGGGTTATTATTTGCCACGAAATGGAATTGTACCTTTTTACATTCTTGCAGTTTTAGTAGGGTTTGTTATGGGGGGTATTCAATCAGTAAGCAGAAGTACGTATTCTAAATTAATGCCTGTAACACATGACACCACTAGCTTTTTTAGTTTTTATGATGTAACCGAAAAAATAGCCATCGTAATTGGCATGTTTAGCTTTGGTTACATAAACGAACTAACTGGCTCGCAACGAAATTCGGTATTAGCACTAGGCATATTTTTTATTATTGGTTTTATATTATTATACCGAACATCTAAATTAGAAAAAAATGCAGCTGTATAGTATTGAAACGGGAAATTTTAAATTAGACGGCGGTGCTATGTTTGGCGTAGTGCCTAAGTCAATCTGGAACAAATTAAATCCTGCAGATGAAAACAATTTGTGTACCTGGGCTTTAAGATGTTTACTAATTGTAGACGGGGATAGAAAAATATTAGTCGACACTGGCATGGGCAATAAGCAAGACGCTAAATTTTTTGGACACTACCACCCTTCCAATACAGTAAGTTTAAAGAATGCATTACAAAAAATAAGTGTTGACGTAAATGATATTACCGATGTATTACTTACCCATCTTCATTTTGATCATGTTGGCGGCGCTATTGAAAATAAAGATGAACAATTGATGCCCACCTTTCCCAATGCAACTTATTGGGTAAGCGAACCACAATGGGATTTAGCAATGAATCCTAATAAAAGGGAGAAAGCTTCTTTCTTAAAGGAAAATATTCAACCTATACAAGCTTCTGGACAATTAAAGCTCATTACCGTACCTGCCTACCAAGGGCAACAAAGCTTACAAGAAATTCATTTCAGTGAAAATATTAGTTGTTTAGTGGTGAACGGACATACCCAATGTATGTTGCTGCCAAAAATTAATTACAATGGAAAAACCCTTGTGTATATGGCCGACTTACTTCCTAGTGTAGGGCATATACCCATTCCTTATGTAATGGGTTATGATATGCAACCCTTAGTAACTTTAAATGAGAAGGAACTCTTTTTACAAGAAGCTGTACAAAAAAATTATACTTTATTTTTTGAGCACGATCCTATAAATGAGTGTTGCAATTTGCAGGTAACCGAAAAAGGAATCAGAGCCAATGAAATATTTGCATTAGAAAATTATGCTAAGTCATGACCTAGCGCGTAATTGCTTCAACATTAAACGCAATCTATTTAGTATTGTCTACGTTTATTAATTCGACAAGTGAATTCAAAGGATGTCTTAGGTTTTCATAACCTACCATGTCTACTTTAATACTTCCAACAATAATGGGTGTTTCGATTCTCACTGGAATATGATTCTCGTCGTCAGTTACCCAAACAACCATTTTTTCGCCACCATTAAAAACAGCCCCTTTAACCAATAACGGCGCCAGTTTGATTACTTTAAATTTCCCAAAACGAGTAGTAATAACATCTCTACCTAAGTATTTAAAATAGGAGGGATACAATTCCTTATCCAAAAAAAAGTTAAGATAAATTTTATCATTCATTTGACAGTTCGCATAATTAATATTGCGGGCTGCATAAATCGCACTAATAACATCATACGTACAATCAGCCGTCTTAAAAACACCAGCAGTAGTAGAGGTAGTCACTGTCTTTCCCTTTTGATTAAACATGAGTGTTTCAGTCTGATGAAACCCACCCTCATTTATTTGTCTAGTAAATTGATAAGGCAATAAAGTTTTACTATCAACAATGCTTTCATACTTATCTCTCACTTTAAAAATCCAATCATACTTCATATTAGATTTTCCGGTGGCTGTAAAAGTATATACGTCTGAACCATTCCAACTGCTTGCTTGTGTTGTGAAATCTGCCTTACCTGCATTTACGTATAATCCAATTACATTATAGTAAATAGTGTAATGTATTTTCTCTCCGTTACTAAATGACGTATTAGGTTGATTACAGATTCCGGTATCAGCCGACGAGAAAAAATTTAAGATGGGTAACAAAAAATATATAAATAATGCGTGCATACTAATTGGGGGCATTTAACTACAAAATTATCGATTTAATCGATAGCCCAACAATAAGAATGTTCCAATAATGGACGGAACTAGGAAATTAATACCCCAAATAAAAGAAGAAAGTGATATAATCATGATTTTATCAGCGTAAAAGGGTGCTAATATCATTAATAATAACTGTCCTCGAACAACTAGTTCAGTAATACTAATGGTTGGCAAAATACTCAAGCACAAAAACAAAATTGAAACAGACAAAACCAATGGTAATATTTCAATATTCATTTTTAACATATTGGCCACCCAAACATATTGCAACATGAAAATAAAATACCTTAAAAAGGATAGCCCTAACATGCTCCACTTTACAGCTGGTTGAATTTGCATTCTATTTAAGAAAGACATCCTTCCCGTCCAATCTCTTTTGTAAAAGAATATAAAAATGGCTATTATGGAAATGAATGGACTCAATAACTTTACGCCAATGAGCCAGGGACCATCTGCCCATGGATACAATGATATATTCAATGCAAAAGCAATGGCTCCTAAACAAATAGTAATTACTAATTGCGCATAAGAAGCCCATCCCAATTGAGCCATGCCCATTAACTTATTGCCAGCATCCAAAAACAAGATTCTGCCTGCATATTCACCAATTCTATTAGGAGTAAAAAATGCAAAGGTCTGACCTACAAATACACTTTTTATAGATGTTAATAACGAAATTGGATTAGTAGCACCAACTACAATTTTCCATTTAATAGACTCAATAAAAAAGTTGCAGCACATTAATAACAAGAGCACTAGCCATTGGTAGCTTGGTAAAGAAAATAATTGTCCTCGTATCATTGAAAAATACTGCGACCAATTTTCATTTACTAATACTTTATCATAAATGGCAATGCTGCAGACTACAAACAATAAAAGCCCAATGCTTTTCTTCCCAATTGATATAACTGCCTCCATAGCGCTTTTAAACATAGGATCAAAGTTCGCAATTTGATATGATATCTGTAACTTTATTCTACATGAGTAAGGCCCCCATAATTTTAGGAATTGACCCAGGTACACAAATTTTAGGCTATGCGCTATTAAAGGGCGGAAGCAAGCCCAGCTTAATTGAAATGGATGTTTTAAAACTGACAAAGGAAAAAGATATTTACGCAAGGCTTCAATTAATTCATGCCAAGATAATTGAGCTGATTAAAATTCATAAGCCAACAGACTTTGCTATTGAGGCACCATTTTTTGGCAAAAATGTACAAAGCATGCTAAAGCTTGGCCGTGCACAAGGTGTTGCCATTGCAGCTGCTATGCATTATGAATTACCAGTTACCGAATATGCACCTAAAAAAGTAAAGCAATCCATTACTGGAAACGGGAATGCCGATAAAGATATGGTTTGGAAAATGTTAGCGCAAATTTTATCTATTCAAAAACAACCTAAGTACTTTGATGCTACCGATGCATTAGGCGTGGCACTATGTCATTGGTACCAAATGAGCGGACCAGTATTACCTACTATTGCTAAAACGGGTAAAGGATCTAAGACGGCAAAAAAATCAAATGGCTGGGAGTCCTTCGTAGCCAATAATCCAGGAAGAGTGAAGACCAAATAGTGGATCACATTCATCACTAGCTTTCGTATCGCTCTAATTGCGCTTCTAAAGCTCGATTCAAATAATGATCAATACTTTTACTAGTATTATAGATTTTCAATTATCAACTCCTGAATCTGCTTAAACTCCTCAGCTGTCAATTGAAGTTTGGGATTGGCAAAGTTGATATCATCTGCAGCATTAATAGGAATTAAATGCAGGTGTGCATGTGGCACTTCAAGTCCAACTGTCAACATACTAACTCTATTGCACGGGAAGCTCGCCTCTATAGCCTTTGCTATGGGTTTTGTAAATTCCATAAGCTCCTTTAAATAATCATCTGGCACATCAAATATTTTATCTATTTCAATTTTAGGGACCACCAAAGTATGCCCTTTTTGTAAAGGGAAAATGTCTAAAAAAGCATAAAACTTATCAGACTCGGCAATTTTATAAGAAGGTATTTCACCCTTTATGATTTTTGAAAAGATAGTCATATCAAATACTAAATAGTAATGTTCTCTATTTTGAAATTCATAACACCATTAGGCGCTTGCACTTCGGCAATTTCTCCTACTTTTTTACCTATCAATCCTTTCCCTATTGGAGAAGAGGCAGAAATTTTGCCAGCTTTTAAATCGGCTTCTTTTTCACCAACCAATTGATAAGTGATTGTCTTTTTAGTAGCTTGATTCGTAATAGTTACTTTAGTTAATATGGTAACCTTACTGGTATCAATCGTTTTAGTATCTACAATCTTAGCATTTGAAATAGCTGCTTCCAATTGTTTGATTTTAGATTCCAACATGCCTTGTGCTTCTTTGGCAGCATCATATTCGGCATTCTCTTTCAAATCTCCTTTTTCTCTTGCTTCTCCAATAGCTCTTGAGGCTGCTGGACGATCAACAGATTTTAATTTCTGTAATTCTTCACGCATCTTATCAAAAGTCTCCTGCGTTACATAAACATTTGTTTCACTCATGTCCTTTGATTTGTATAAAAAAAATACAACGCCACATAGTTGTAGCGTTGCAGTATACAAAGATATCAATTTAGGGCCAAACTATGGCTATCTTAAGGTCAAATAATGGCTAATTTTTCTAATACGACTTTTGCCATTTTATAGTAAGCTTCGTGGCTATAACCTGCAATATGTGGGGTTAAGAGGCAATTAGGGAAGGCTAATAAGGCATCCAATTGGGCCTTTTCAGATGCACTGTAATTGGCAAGTTGCTCGTTTTCCAATACATCCAGGCCAACTCCTCTAACCAATTGATTTTGAAGGGCTTTTAAAACGGCTTCCGAATCGGTTACCTGACCTCGGCAGGTACTTATAAAATAGGGCTTTTGCTTACACGCACTAAAAAATGCTTCATTAGCATAATGAAAAGTCAAATCGGTCAAGGGTAAGTGAAGGCTAATTACATGTGCTTCCTCTTGAATTTGCTGCAGGCTTGCAGCCTTTATTTGATCGGTGTCAAAGTTAGTTTTGTAAATATCATGTGCCAATATCTTCACGTTAAATCCTTGTAACACCTTAGCAAAAGCACTCCCTGTATTGCCTAACCCAATAATACCCACCGTCTTTCCAGTAAGCTCGTCTGCCCTATTTGCATCTCGTATCCATTGCCCATTTTTAACTTCAATATGTGCAGCCTGAATACGATTCATTAAACTCAACACTAACCCTAATGTATGTTCTCCAACAGTAGTGCAGTTCCCTTCCGGACTACTTACACATTGAATACCTTTTGTATTGGCATAGTCCACATCAATTAATTCCATTCCACTTCCAAGTCGGCCAATCCATTTTAACTGCGTTGCTTTATCTAAAATGGCGGCATCAATTTTTAATCTTGTTGTTACAATTAAACCCGTTGCCTGTGAAATGATAGTAGACAAGGCTTCATAGCTAATAGCAGGTTCATAGATAATTTCAAAGCCCTTTGCTTGTAAGGTATCCACTAAAAATGAATGCACCGGTGCTGTTATAATAACTTTAGAAGCCATCTTATTTATCATTATGCATTTTAAAAGTAAGGGCCGCATAGTCCTCGTAGGTAAGGTTTTCGGCACGTTTTGTAAAGATAGGGTCTTCCAATTGAGCAGTTGTAAAATACGGCTTTAATGGATTGCGCAACATTTTTCGACGTTGTCCGAATGCCATTTTTACAATATGATAAAAACTTTTTTCAGAAGCCATTTCTGGAAATTTTTCTTTACGCTTAAAAATAATAACACCGCTATCTACCTTGGGTGGCGGATTAAAAGCACTTGGTGGTACATCAAATAAATAAGTCACATCATAAAATGCTTGTGCTAACACACTTAATATTCCGTAGGCTTTTGAATGTGGTTTTGCAGCAATTCTTTCTGCAACTTCTTTTTGAAACATCCCCATCATCATTGGCACATTTTCCTTCCATTCCAACACTTTAAAAACAATTTGTGTCGAAATATTATAAGGGAAATTTCCTACCAAGGTAAAGGGCTGGTCAAATGGCATTTGCGTCTCTAAAAAATCTTCGTTAATTAATTTCCCTATTAACTCTGGGAAAGTATGATGTAAATAATTAACCTTCTCTGTATCCAACTCAATTGCCTTGAATTCCTTAGCTGGTAACTTATAAATATACTCTGTTAAAGCACCTGCACCTGGCCCAACTTCCACAAGCCTATCCATTGGATTTTCAATCAATACCGCTTGTATTTTTTCACAAACGGTCTTATCGGTCAAGAAGTGCTGTCCTAGGGACTTTTTTAGCGTATACTGCATGTAGCAAAGTTAGGTTTTTGTGCGTACTTTTACAGCCTAATCAAATGGATATGAACCAGGACATCAGAAAACCAATAATAGGCTTTAGCTGTGGCGATTTAAACGGCGTAGGCATGGAATTAATCATTAAATCGCTGTCAGACAGTCGCGTTTTGGATTTTATGGTTCCTGTAATTTTTGCAAGTAATAAGAGCCTTAATTTCTATAAAAAACTAAGCCCTGAATTTGCATTGAATTTTTCCTCTATCCCCGATTTATCTAAAATTAATCCTAAGCAAGTGAACCTGATTCATAGCTGGGAGGAAGACGTAAATATTACCCCAGGCGAATTGACTGAGGAAGGTGGTAAATATGCATTCATTTCATTACAGCAAGCGGTAGCGGCATTAAAAGATAAAAAAATTGACGGCCTTGTAACCGCTCCAATTCACAAAAAAAATATTCAATCTCCTGAATTTAATTTTAGCGGACACACACCATACTTACAACATGCATTTGGCAATACCGAAAATCTAATGCTTTTAGTGGCAGATAATTTAAGAATGGCATTGGTTACCGAACACGTAACGGTACAGGATATTGCAAAACATATTACAAAAGATAAGATCAAACAAAAATTGCAAATCCTACATAGCAGTTTACAAAAGGATTTTGGTGTTGACAAACCACGTATTGCTGTACTAGCCTTAAATCCACATGCTGGTGATGAAGGATTAATTGGTAAAGAAGAAATTGAAATAATTCGTCCTGCTGTAAAAGAAAGTAAAAATCAAATGCTGGTTTATGGCCCTTATTCGGCTGATGCATTTTTTGCTAGAGGTGCACATGAAAAATTTGATGGTGTTTTAGCTATGTATCATGATCAAGGTTTAATTCCTTTCAAATCATTGGCATTTGGCGAAGGCGTTAACTTCACAGCTGGCTTACCCATTGTAAGAACGAGTCCAGATCATGGAACTGCATTTGATATTGCAGGTAAAAACAAAGCTGATGCTGCGTCATTTACTGCAGCCATATTTGAATGTGTGAGAATTATACATGCACGTCAAGGATATCGTGATATGCGCTTAAATCCATTAAAGAAGATTAGCGCGCGCATGTTAGCGAATGCGGTGGATGAAAGACTAGAAGGCAGTTATTAGTACTTACAAGTAGCAAGTATTTCTTTGATAGATGTGTAGCCCCAGGTTGGCAAACATTTCCATTTCCCTTTTTCTAGAAGTAATAATTTTTCTGCTTGCTTAGCAATAGGCATTGCTTTATTGCACCCTCCTCCAAATGCACTAGGTAGATGATATTCTAAATTTGCTTCTAATACATAGATCCTTGGATTTTTTGGATTAAGTATTTTAGCTTTTTGCAAAGGATTTTTTATTCTGTCTTGATATGCCAAATATCTCCATGTTGGATGCACCGACATTTTTACAGTATATGCAAAACTTTCTGCACACAACACTTCGTCGTTAACTTGAATTTGTTTGCATTTGTTTACCCAAACTAACGCTGCATCTGCTAATTTATCCATATCCCTTTTTTGCAATAATGCAATTTTGGTTTGTAATATGGCTGCGTAATAATAAGGGAGCCACTCATTTGGGTAGGAATTAGTGAGTGCTATAAATTGATTTAATGCAACTGAATATTGATCTTCATGATCTATATGATTAAACTTGCTTACTGATTCATAAAGCACCGATTCATAGTTGGATGACTGTGCATTTACAAAAAAGACGCTCAAAAAAAATAATATGGTGATGCTCAAACGCATAATGCAATTTAAGACATTGAAACTATAATCTTATCACTAAAACATTGAATTAGGCACACCCTTGTTGATGATATAATTGGTGTAGGTAATTTCGATACTTCCTTTCTTGTTTTTTAGGGCCTTTTGCTTGGAGATTGGATCCTCGTCACCAAATTCTAAAGTAATACCATTAGGCAATTTATAATCCTTTGTATTAAAGGCGAATATGATTTTGCTAGGCAACCCCATATTAGCGTAACTACCATATTCCATGGTTATCTCATAGCTGCCATTTTCCTTAGTGGT
>CANFLP010000002.1 GCA_947447835.1 Bacteroidota bacterium | reverse complement strand
GACAGAAAGAAAAAAGAAGAGCAAGGTGCTGGTGACCAAGGAATGATGTTTGGTTATGCAAGCAATGAAACTGAAAACTATATGCCATTGGCTTTGGACTTAGCGCACAAAATTCTAATTGAATTAGCTGCATTAAGAAGAGAGAACAAGGCTATCAAATATTTACGTCCAGATGCAAAATCTCAAGTAACATTAGAGTACAACGACAAAAATGAGCCAGTAAGAATTGACGCAATTGTTGTTTCAACTCAACATGATGATTTTGATAAGGAAGGAAAGATGTTAGCTAAAATCAACAAGGATATTGTTGAGATTTTAATTCCAAGAGTAAAAGCTAAATACAAGAAATACGCTAAGTTATTTAACAAGGATATTAAGTATCATATTAACCCTACAGGCAAGTTTGTAATTGGTGGTCCTCACGGAGATACTGGTTTAACTGGTCGTAAAATTATAGTAGATACTTACGGTGGTAAGGGTGCACACGGTGGTGGTGCTTTCTCTGGTAAAGATCCAAGTAAGGTTGACCGTTCTGCTGCTTATGCAACACGTCATATTGCTAAGAACTTAGTAGCTGCTGGATTAGCTAGTGAAGTATTAGTGCAGGTTTCTTACGCGATTGGTGTTGCTAAACCAACTTCAATTAACGTAAATACTTACGGTACAGCTAAAGTAAAATTAACAGATGGTCAAATTGGTAAATTAGTGGAAAGCATTTTTGATATGCGTCCTTACTTTATCGAACAAAGATTAAAGTTAAGAACTCCAATGTATAGTGAAACTGCTGCTTATGGTCATATGGGTCGTAAGAACGAAACAGTTACTAAAACATTCACCACTCCAGACGGTAAAACAAAGACTATGAAAGTAGAGTTGTTTACTTGGGAGAAATTAGATTATGTAGCGAAAGTGAAAAAAGCTTTCGGTTTAAAATAGTTTATTTATTTTTATAAAAGCCCGTTCCGATTATTCAGGACGGGCTTTTTATTTAAATGGGTATTCAAAATTGATGTTATGAAAAACGAAACAAATCCTTGGGTGAAGCTTGATAGCGAAATAAAATATGACAATCCTTGGATTAACCTAACGGAATATAAAGTTGTTACACCAGCAGGTAAGCAAGGCATTTATGGTAAGGTACACTTTAAGAATATTGCGATTGGCGTAATTGCAATTGATGCGCAAGACAATACTTATTTGGTTGGGCAATACCGATTCCCTTTAGATTTGTATAGCTGGGAAATTCCAGAGGGTGGTTGTCCAGAAGGTACTGATTGGTTGGCTTCTGCAAAAAGAGAATTAAAAGAAGAGACTGGTTTTGAAGCAGGCAAATGGACGGAAATTTTAAAAATGCATGTTTCCAATTCGGTATCAGACGAATATGCGGTTGTATATGTGGCCGAAGATTTATTGGCTGGGGAAGCTGAGCCCGAAGACACAGAACAATTGTCCATTAAAAAATTACCATTTAGTGAAGCTGTAGAATGGGTTATGAATGGTACAATTACAGACTCTATTTCAGTTGCTGCCATCCTAAAATGGCAGTTACTAAAGACCAAAAAGGATTAACTTTGTTTTATGCAGGATAGAAATAATAGACCAGAGCGTTCAGACAGATCAGACAGGCCAGAAAGAAAATATTCAGGTCCAAGAAGATTTAGTCCAAGACCTAATTTCACTACAGAAAGAAAATTCATTATTGGCCGTCAACCTTTAATTGAATCATTAGAGTCTGGTGCGAATATTGAGAAGATATTAATTCAAAAAAATGCTCAAGGCGAGGGTCTCAATGAAATAAAACAATTTGCAAGAGAAAGGACTATTCCTATACAATTGGTACCCATTGAAAAATTAAATGGGATGACTAAAGCTAATCACCAAGGGGTGTTGGCATTTATTTCCAATGTAAAATATTTGGATTTACAAGAAGTGATTGATTTTGTAGTAGCAAAAGGGGAAACTCCATTATTTGTAATGCTTGATGGCGTAACCGACGTAAGAAATATCGGTGCTATAAGTAGAAGCATTCATTGTTGCGGTGCACAAGCTTTAATTATTCCTGACAAAGGAGTAGGCGCTTTAAATGAAGAAGCATTTAAAAGTAGCGCGGGTGCATTAGAGCATATACATGTTGTACGTGTAAGTAGTTTATTAAAAGCAGTTGATGATTTGCATTTAAATGGTATACAAGTTTTTACAAGTGAAATGCGTGCTGATAAAAATGTACATGAGTTAGATTTTAATGTGCCAAGCTGTATTATAATGGGGGATGAAGGAAGAGGGGTGCAACCTTATTTAGCAAAGGCTGCCGACTATTTTTTCAAAATTCCTATGGCCACTAATTTCGATTCTTTTAACGTATCGGTTGCTGCTGGTATTGTTTTATATGAGGCAATGAAACAAAGATTGTTTCCTGCATCAAAATAATATTTTCATGAGCACTGTAAAATTTAAATTAACCTTAGCAGCAAAGCCTTCTGAAAATGAAATTGCCTACCAGGATAAAATAATGCTAATAGGTTCTTGTTTTACTGAAAACATAGGTGCAAAATTACAGCATCATCTTTTTGAAACGAATCAAAATCCACATGGTGTTTTATTTAATCCAGTGAGTGTCCATAATGCACTAAAAGATTATATCGAAAATAAAAAATACGAGCAGTCGGATTTATTTTTATTGAATGATGTTTGGAATAGCTGGCATCATCATAGTAGGTATTCGGGTATCACGCAGCAAGATGCATTGGATAAAATAAATAATTCAATTCAAGCTGCCCATGACTTTTTAAAAACTGCCAAACATTTAGTTATCACTTTAGGTTCAGCGTGGTTGTATACTTTAAATGAAAATGCGCCAGATTGTATAGGTCAGGTGGTAGCCAACAATCATAAAGCGCCATCAAGTTGGTTTACAAAAAGACTGATGAAGCCCGATGAGTTGTTCGCAAATTTGCAATTACTCGTTAAGTCTTTGACCTATTTCAATCCTCATTTACATATTCTATTTACCATTAGCCCAGTAAGACATCTAAGAGAAGGGCTGGTCGAAAATAATAGGAGTAAGGCAGTTTTAATTCAGGCGGTTCATGATTTAATTGCCATTCATGAAAAAGAGTATGGTAATCAAAATGCAGCTTATTTTCCTGCTTATGAGTATGTAATAGATGATTTAAGAGACTATCGTTTTTATGCGGAGGATTTAGTGCATCCCAATTATGCTGCTACTCATTATGTTTGGGAAAAGTTAGTTGAAACCTATATGCATGCAGACACACAAGTAGTTATGAAGCAAGTGGCTGAATTGCAATTGGCTATTCAACATAAACCTTTTTTTGTAGGTTCCACTGAACATCAAAAATTCATTACGTCTTGTATCGCTAAGACCTCGCAGTTAAATGCGCAGCATCCATACCTTCCATTGGCAAACCACCTTCAATTTTTTAAAGACCAAGTTGGCAAATAATTACTTAATTTAGTTATCTAAATTATTTGTATGCGATTATTGCCATTGATTGCTTCCGCTGTAATTACAGTAGGACTCGTTACCGTACTAAATACACAATTACCAATTGGTGCCACTAAGTCTCCTAAATTGGGCTATTTTTTATCGCCACAGCAAGGATTTTGGAAAAATGCCGAAAAAGTGAGTGCTGGATTTGATGCCTCGGTTGTAGCAGGTGAGTTAAAAGGTAATGTAGACGTTTATATGGACGATAGGTTGGTGCCACATATTTACGCTGATCATGATGAGGATGCCTATTTTGTTCAAGGATATTTACATGCTAAATTTCGATTATGGCAAATGGATTTTCAAACTAGAGTAGCTTCTGGGAGATTAAGTGAAATAGCTGGTGCAGACAAATTATCCATTGATCGTTTTTTTAGAAGACTAGGAATGGTATATGGTGCTGAGCAAACCGAAAAATATATTAATGAACGCAATCCGGTAATGAAAGCTACCGTAGACGCATATACCGCTGGCGTGAATGCCTATTTAAAACAATTGGCGCCTGAAGATTTGCCATTTGAATTTAAGTTAATGAACTATGCTCCAGAAGAGTGGACGCCTAAAAAAACCTACTTATTTTTAATGTTCATGTCCTATGATTTGACAGGACGCTCGGCAACTGCTGATTTACAATTGACAAACACTAGAGATTTTTTAGGGTATGATTTGTTTGATAAATTATATACCAATCAACAAGATTCATTAGATCCTATTATTCCAAAAGGTACTGCGTTCGCAAAACCTTCTATAACTCCAATTAAACCTGTTGGATCAGACATTGCTTATCTTAAAAAGCAGGATCCAAATTTAGCAGCTAATAAGGTTTCAGCTAGTCCAGAAGCACCAGATAAAAATAACGGAAGTAATAACTGGGCAGTTGCAGGAACCAAAACAAAATCCGGCCGCCCTATTTTATGTAGTGATCCGCATTTAGGGTTAAACTTACCTTCACTTTGGTATGAAGTGCAAATCACAACGCCAACGCATAGCACATATGGTGCAAGTTTCCCTGGATCACCTGCAGTAATCATTGGATTTAATGATAGTCTTGCTTGGGGTGTAACCAATGCAGGAAGAGATGTATTGGATTATTATGAAATCAAATTTAAAGATAGCACACAGAAAGAATATTGGTATAACGGAGCTTGGCAGGCAACAGGTTCAAGACAAGAAGTTATTAAAGTAAAAGACAGTGTGGATGTAGTTGAAAATATTGCCATGACCAATTGGGGTCCAGCGATGTTTGATGCACATTATCAAAATCCACAATCCAAAGGACGCAATTTAGCAGTAAAGTGGACTGGACATGACGCATCCACTGGTGTAGAAACTTTTTATAAATTAAATAGAGCTAAGAATTTTGACGATTATTTAAGTGCCATTTCATTATGGAAATGTCCTGGTCAAAATTTTGTGTTTGCAAGTAAATCAGGAGATATAGCCATTAAGCAACAAGGAAGTTTTGTTGCAAGATGGGATCATCAGGGTGATTTTATTATGCCAGGAGAGGATAGTACATACAATTGGCAGGGGATTATTCCAAATGAAGAAAATCCAATGATTAAGAATCCAGAACGTGGATTTGTAAGTAGTGCCAATCAAAAATCGGTTGATCCAAGTTATCCTTACTATCTAGGTACTGCAGGTTCTTTCCCATTATATAGAGGCATTAGTGTAAACAAAAGGTTACGCACTATGAATCAAATTAGTCCAGAAGACATGCAACATTTGCAAACAGATAATTACAATGTGTTTGCCGAAGTAGCTCGTCCTGCTTTAATGAAGTTTATAGATCCAAGTAAGTTAAGTGCAGATGCACAAAGAATGGTGAAGGAAATGACTAGCTGGAATTTATATAATAATGGAAATGAAAAAGGAATCACCGTATTCAAGTTAATTTGGGATAGTGTTGAAAATGCAGTTTGGGGTGATGAATTAGCAGGATCGCCAATACCATTAACTAAACCAGAATCCTTTGTATTATTAGATCAAATGAATAAGGATTCTAATTTTTCAGTAGCAGATGATATTCGCACAAAGGGCAAGGTAGAAACATTAAAAGAACAAGTAAATGTGGGAGTTGAAAATGCAACAAAAGAATTACTGTTATTAGAAAAAGAGGGTAAACTAGAATGGGCTACATTTAAAGCAACAAGGGTTTCTCATCTTACAAAAATTCCTGCGTTAAGTAGGTTGAATTTGCCAATAGGTGGTGGCGTGAATATTGTGAATGCAACAACCGAAGCGCATGGTCCAAGCTGGAGAATGGTGGTACACTTAACCGACGAAATCGAAGCGTATGGTTTATATCCGGGTGGACAAAGTGGTAATCCAGGAAGTGTTTACTATGATACTTTTGTAGATTATTGGGCCGCTGGAAAGTACTATCGATTATTGTTCCTGCCAAAAGAAAAGTTGGTAGCACACGAAAGAACAAAATGGCATATTCAATTTAAAACAGCCTAACTCATTTAACACAAAATATTATTTTATGAAAAATACTTCCAACTTAAAGTTTATTGTTTCGATTTTATTATCTGCTTTATTAGCCTATGCAGTTGGGATTTACGGAAACCTTCCTTGGTGGAGTTTTGTAGTCACTAATTTTATTATAGCAATCATTATTACACAAACTCCTGGCAAGTCTTTTTTTGCTGGTGCCTTAGGAGTAGGTTTGTTGTGGTTGGGATTGGCTTTTGTGATTGATGCACAAAATCAACATATACTTTCGGTGAAGGTGGCTACGTTGCTTCCTTTAAAAGGATCCTTTGTGGCGCTTATTGCAATCACTGCTATTGTGGGCTTTTTAGTAGGTGGGTTGGCATCACTAACAGGGTCGTTTGTTCGCAAGTCATAGTGTAATACTAACTTATTTATATCAAGAGCTGACAATTGTCGGCTCTTGTTGGTTATGGCTATTTTTATATATTTGCAATGAATTTGCTTAATCTGTAATTGAGCTTAAATTTATTATCTATGTCAGTATTACACAATCGTGTCTCCAACCTCGAGTTGAAGCAAAAGTTGCATGAGGAAACTTTTCCTAGAACAACCATCAGTTTTTACCAGTATTTTACTATTCAAGATCCACAAGTTTTTAGAGATGAGATGTATCGTGCTTTCAATGCGATGAAAGTATTTGGTCGTATCTATATTGCAACCGAAGGGATCAATGCGCAAATTAGTGTGCCTTCTCACAACTTAGAAGTTTTCAGAGACTACCTATATTCTTTTAAGCCATTAAAAGGGTTACGTTTAAATATTGCCGTAAATGATGATGGGAAAAGTTTTTGGGTATTAAGAATTAAAGTGCGTGAAAAAATTGTTGCAGATGGGATAGAGGACCCTAATTTCAGTATGGAGAACAGAGGCAAGTACGTGAACGCACAGGAGATGAATAATTTATTAGCATCCGATGATACCATTGTAATTGATATGCGTAATCATTATGAATATGAAGTGGGGCATTTTGACAAAGCGATTGAAATTCCATCGGATACATTTAGGGATCAGTTGCCGATGGCTGCTGATATGATGAAAGACAATAAGGATAAAAATATTATCATGTATTGTACTGGTGGCATCCGTTGTGAAAAAGCAAGTGCTTATATGTTACATCAAGGATTTAAAAACGTATTTCACTTAGAGGGAGGTATTATTAATTATGCTAATAAAATTAAAGAGGCTGGATTAGAGAGTAAATTTAAAGGGAAGAATTTTGTGTTTGATGAAAGGCTAGGAGAGAAGATAACTGAGGATGTAATTGCAAAGTGTCATCAATGCGGTAAGCCTGCTGATACCCATACTAACTGCAAGAACGATGCCTGCCATTTATTGTTTATCCAATGTGAAGATTGCGCTAAAACCTTTGATGGATGCTGCACAACAGAATGCATGGATGTGCATCATTTGCCTTTGGAGGAGCAAGAAAAACTAAGAGCTGGCAAGAAAAACGGAATGAAGGTATTTAATAAAAGCAAACAAAGGTTAAGGCCTAAATTAGGGGTTGACATTGAAGTAAAATAACTAATAAATAAAAAGTCCCGAGTGTTGATTCGGGACTTTTTATTGATGGAAAAATCATTTGTTATTCAATTATTCAATGTCTTGTTTTTTTAGCGATGCGCAAACCAAATCGTAAGTTTCCTTTTCTGTTTTTGTCTCTGGTTTAAATGCAGCACCTATCACTTTTTCGTAAAGCTCAATATATCTTTTCGAAATGGTGTCAATCCATTCGTCTGACATTGTAGGAACTGTTTGTCCTTCTTTGCCCATGAAATTGTTTTCAATTAACCATTCTCGAACAAACTCTTTACTTAATTGCTTTTGTTTTTCATTTTTGGATTGTCTCTCTTCAAAACCTTCCGCATAAAAATATCTAGAAGAGTCTGGAGTATGTATTTCGTCCATCAAATAAATGGTGTCTCCAATTTTACCAAATTCATATTTAGTATCCACTAAAATTAAACCTTGTTTAGCTGCAATTTCTTTTCCTCTAGCAAATAAGGCCAATGCATATTTTTCCAATATTGCCCAATCTTCAGCACTTGCTAATCCTTGTTTTATGATTTCTTCTTTTGAAATATCTTCATCATGTCCTTCAGTTGCTTTAGTGGAAGGGGTAATAATGGGTGTTGGAAAAAAGTCGTTTTCGACCATACCCTCAGGTAATGTGACACCACAAAGTTGACGACTACCCGAACTATAGGTCCTCCAAGCATGACCGACTAAATTACCTCTAACTACCATTTCTATTTTAAAAGGGGTACATTTTTTACCTACTGCTGCATTGGGGGCAGGCGTATCCAAAAGCCAATTTGGGCAGATATCTGTTGTTTTTTGCAGCATATAAGCCGCTATTTGATTTAGAACCTGGCCTTTAAATGGGATTGGTCTTGGTAGTATTACATCAAATGCCGAAATTCTGTCACTTGCAATCATCACAAGTAGTTCATTTTCAATGTAATACACGTCTCTTACTTTGCCGTGGTATTCAGCTATTTGTTGTGGGAATGGGATTGAATTCATAGCACTAAATTAAAAATTTAAGGACAATTATCGATAATTTTTTTAAATGATAAGATTTTGTTATTTTGTATTACAATTCAATTAAAAACAAACATTTATGAAACGATTTTTAAGCCATATGGGCTTATTTTGCCTTGCCACTTTAATGGCATTTACGGCAAATGCCCAAAGCGCTAGTGCCATTTCGGGTACCGTTAAAAATTCAATTTCTTCAGAATCTCTTGCCGCTGTTTCAGTAACAGTTAAAGGAGGAAATGCAGGAACTTTTACCGACGATAAAGGTAATTTTAAGTTGTCAATTGCTCAAAAAGCACCCCTTACTTTAGTATTCTCATCTGTTGGATATGAGTCTAAGGAAGTGGTAGTTGATGCTAATAATTTAAAGGTATCTGTTAGCTTAAAACCTAGCTATGTGTTAGGTTCTGATGTAGTTGTTTCTGCATCAAGAGTAGCTGAAAGAATCTTAGAATCTCCAGTATCTATTGAAAGAGTTAGTAGTGCACAAATTAAAGCTGCACCTGCTGCTAGTTATTATGATATCCTTGCAAACCTTAAAGGTGTGGACGTTGTAGCAGCTAGTTTAACTTTTAAAACAGTTACAACAAGAGGTTTTAGCGGTAGTGGTAACACAAGATTCAATCAATTGATTGATGGTATGGATAACCAAGCTCCTGGATTAAACTTTTCAGTTGGTACCATGGTTGGTTTGACTGAATTAGATGTAGATAACATGGAATTATTACCAGGTGCATCTTCTGCTTTATATGGTTCTGGTGGTATGAACGGTACTGTTTTAATTAACAGTAAAAATCCTTTCAAATACCAAGGTTTAAGTTTTCAAATTAAGCAAGGTGTAAACCATGTAGATAATTATCAACGTCCTCAAGCTGCATACAAAGACTATTCAGTAAGATGGGCTAGCAAACTTGGAGATCGTTGGGCTTACAAAGTAAGTGCTGAATATACTGAAGCGCAAGACTGGTTAGCTAATAATAAATCAAACTATTCTAGAACAACAGGAACAGCTAATGGTCAAGTAATTTCTGGATACAGAGCAAACGACCCTAACTATGATGGAGTAAACGTTTACGGTGATGAAACAACATCTTCATTAAGCTCAATTTTTGGTTCAGTTAAAGCGGGTGTTGTAGGTGCGTTAACTGCTGCTTATGGCGGTAATGCTACTTATGCTAATGCTGCATATGCAACATTATATGGTGCTGCGCAAGCAGGACCTTACTCAGGTAACTTAACTAATTATTCTGCATTCTTAAAAGGAGCAAATGCTGCATTAGCTCCTTATGCACCTTATTTGTATGGTGATGCAAAAGGCATGTTCACTGGCGTAAACGTTAGTAGAACTGGTTATAACGAAGCTGATGTATTAGACCCTGTAGCTAAAAACACGAAGGTTTCTGGATCTATTCATTACAAAGTAAATGATAAAACAGAAGCTTCTTTTAGTGCTTATACTGGTTCTGGTAATACAGTGTATACTGGTAGTGACCGTTACTCTTTGAATGGGTTAAATATGACTCAATTAAAGTTAGAAGTAAAATCTAAAAACTGGTTAGTTAGAGGTTATAAAACAATCGAAGATGCGGGTAATTCTTACAACGCAACTATTACTACTCGTTTATTTAATGAAGCATGGAAACCAAGTACTACATGGTATCCAACTTATACTGCTGCATATGTTCAGTATAAAGATGCTGGCTTAGATAACAATGCTGCTGCAGCTGCTGCAAGATCAATTGCTGATGCAGGAAGACCAACTGGTCATATCGGTTCATCAGAATTATTTAAAACAATTGCTGGTATTCCAATTTCACAAGGTGGTGGTAAGTTCTTAGACAAGTCAACATTAAGTGTTGCTGAAGGTCAATTCAACTTAACTGACTTATTAAGTCTTGCTCAATATGACGCTGACTTATTAGTTGGTGGAAGCTTAAAAAATTATTCATTAAACTCTCAAGGAACTTTATTTGCAGATACTGCGGGTAAGATTAACATTAATGAGAGTGGTTTATATTCTCAATTATCTAAGCGCTTTTTTGGTGATATCTTAAAAGTGTCTGTTTCTGGTCGTTATGACAAGAACGACAACTTTGCTGGTCGCTTCACTCCAAGAGCTTCTGCTGTAATTAAAATTGCTGAAGACAATAACATTCGTCTTTCTTATCAAGAAGCTTACCGTTTCCCAACAACACAAAACCAATGGATTAACTTGTTAGTTGGTGGTGGTACTCGTTTAATGGGTGGTTTACCTCAATTGAGAAGCTATTATCATTTTGATACTAACCCTGCTTATTCTTTAGCGAGTGTATTAGCTGGCGCGCCAGTTCAACAACAATTCGGTGAGTTTAAGCCTGAATCAATGAGTTCTTTTGAAGTTGGCTATAAAACTTTAATCAACAAGAAATTATTGATTGACTTTTATGCTTATGCTGGTAAGTACACAAACTTTATTAGTGGTGTAACTGTATTACAATCTCGTAATGCTGCTAGCCCTAAATTAGCTGATTTGTTAAGTGCAAGTACACGTATTGCTTATAGCATTTCTACAAATGCTCCTGGTGATGTGTACACAAGTGGATGGGGTGTTTCTGCTGATTATGTATTACCTAATAACTTTACTTTCTCAACAAGTGTTTATACAGATGAAATTGGAAATTTACCTTCAGGTTTTATTTCTTACTTCAACACTCCATTATTCAGAGCTAACTTTGCTTTGAATAACAGTGGTTTCTTGTTCAAAAACAGATTAGGATTTGGTGCTAACTTACACTACCAAGATGACTTCACTTATGAAGGAACTTTTGCTGTAGGTAAAGTAGCATCTTTCAATACTATTGATGCAGTTTTAACTTATAAAGTACCTTCTATCAAATCAATGATTAAAGTAGGTGGAACTAACATTTTAAACCATTATTATAACACAGCTTACGGTAGTCCATCAATTGGTGGATTGTATTATGTAAGTTTTGCATATAATATTTTGTAAGATTTTTTACTATTTTAAGGTGGGTTAGCCTTAAGGATCCCTCTTCGACTTGTCGGAGGGGGATTTTTTTTGCCCAAAACCACCATTTTTCTTGTATAAAACGCTAATTTTGTTTCTCAAATTAAATTCAAATAGATGCGATCAATAGCCTTTAGAGAAGCTTTACGTGAAGCAATGTCCGAGGAAATGAGAAGAGACGATAGAGTGTTGTTAATGGGAGAAGAAGTAGCTGAATACAATGGAGCATATAAAGTGAGCCAGGGTATGTTGGCTGAATTTGGTGAAAAGCGTATTATTGATACACCCATTTCTGAATTAGGATTTACTGCCGTTGCTGTAGGTGCTGCTCAAAATGGTTTAAGACCAATTGTCGAGTTCATGACTTGGAACTTTGCAGTTTTGCCTTTGGACCAAATTTTAAACACAGCAAGTAAGATGTTGGCTATGAGTGGTGGTCAAGTGGGTTGTCCAATTGTAATGAGAGGACCAAATGGTAGTGCTGGTCAATTAGGAGCACAACACTCAACTGCATTTGAAAGTTATTTAGCTAATATACCAGGTATTAAAGTAGTATCACCTTCTAATGGATATGACGCGAAAGGTTTGTTAAAGCAAGCTATTCGTTATGAAGAAGATCCAATCATGTTTTTAGAGAGTGAAGTGATGTATGGAGATAAGTGTGATGTTCCTGAGGAAGAATATTATATTCCATTAGGATTAGCAGATGTTAAGAAAGCAGGTACCGATGTGACTATCGTTTCTTATAATAAAATGATGAAAGTAGCATTAGGTGCTGCAGCAGAATTAGAAAAAGAAGGGATTAGTGCTGAAGTCATTGACCTGAGAACAATTCGTCCATTAGACTGGATGACGGTTTTAACAAGCGTTAAAAAAACAAACAGATTAGTAATAGTCGAAGAACAATGGCCATTTGCATCCGTTTCTTCTGAATTGTCTTATCGTATACAAAAAGAAGGGTTTGATTATTTAGATGCCCCTATTCGTCGTATTACAAGTGCAGATGCTCCAATGCACTATGCACCTAACTTGACTGCATTGGCTATTCCAGATGTAGCCAGAACGGTTAGTTTGGTTAAAGAAGTTTTACATCAATACAAATAGATGTAAGGCCTCATTAATCCTTTATTTGCGCCTTTTAAATACAAATAGCGTAATTAACAATCTTTTTTATAAATATCCCTCACAAAGGGATATTTTTGTTATAGCTAAATAAACATATAGTATGGGTATTATCTTATTGATTTTGTTTTGGTTAGGTTGGCATATTGGTATTTATGCAATGCTAAAAAAAGCAGGTGTTGAAAGTTCAAAAGCAATTATTCCAATTTATAATACTTGGGAAGTAGTTAAACTTTGTAATATTTCAAAGCTTTGGTTTTGGTTACAACTAATTCCAGTTTTAGGGCAATTTGTAACGCTATGGATATCTATCATATTTGTGATGCATTTTAAAAGAGTAAGTTTATTACAACATACTTTAACCGTATTTTTTCCTTTTATATACCTGCCTTATTTAGGATTTTCTCCAAACGAAAAATGGCATGGTCAAGAGGCATTAGCACATTATCATAAGTCTGCTTCAAGAGAGTGGATTGATGCTGCTGTATTTGCTGTAGTAGCTGCAACTTTAATTAGAACTTTCTTGTTTGAAGCTTATGTGATTCCAACAGAGAGTATGGAGAAAACGCTTTTAGTAAATGACTTTTTATTTGTAGACAAAGTAACTTTTGGTGCAAGAGTTCCACAAACACCATTGTCATTTCCTTTTGTACATAATACCTTGCCAGGTGCTATAACAACTCCATCATATTTAAAATGGATACAGTTGGATTATAGTCGTTTACCAAAAATTAGAGATGTAAACAGAAACGATGTGGTGGTGTTTAATTTCCCTGCAGGAGACACTATTATTAACTTGCCAGAATTTGGCAGCAAGATTCCATACTATGATGTATTAAGAAGTCCGGAGTTTAATGGAGATAGAGAAAAACTTAAAGCACAATATCCAATTTTGGTGCATCCAACCGACAAAACGGATAATTATATTAAGCGTTGTGTAGGTGTTCCAGGTGATTTGATTCAAGTAAAAAACAGTCAGTTATGGGTAAATGGTAAACCGGCTTATGTTGCTTCAAATGCTCAAACCGAATATATTGTTGTGACTGATGGAAAGCAAATACCTGAAGATTATATTCAAGATAGTTTAGGCATAAATATTACGGAAGCTACTATGGATTTTCAAGTAGTTGAAGGAAGGCCCAATACGTATAAGATAAATATGACTCCAGGCGCTGCAAGTAGTTTAAGAAAATTAGCTTTTGTGAAATCTGTCGATTATTATGAAGAAAATACAGTTGGGTATACATTCCCGAATGATGTGCTTCATTTTCCATGGACCATTGACAATTTTGGATCTATTCGCATTCCTAAAAAGGGTGATGTGATTTCATTAAATGATAGTACTATTGAATTATACCGTCGATTAATTTGTACCTATGAGCACAATACATTGGATAAAAAAAATGGCCAATATATTTTGAATGGAACAGTTGCAAATAGTTACACAGTTAAACAAAATTACTATTGGATGATGGGAGATAATCGTCATCGTAGTCAGGATAGCCGCTTTTGGGGGTATGTGCCTGAAACGCATATAGTAGGACGCGCTGCACTTATTTGGTTTAGCTATAGTAACTCAGTGAGATGGAATAGATTATTTAACCTTATTAAATAGGCATATGCATCAGAAATTCGAGTTTGAGTACGATTTATTAGAGCACATGGAACAGTTGAGTAATGAAGATCAAGCTTTACTCGAAGCAGCTAAAAATGCCACTAAAACAGCATATGCGCCTTATTCTAATTTTTATGTAGGTGCTGCAGCAAGATTGTCTTCTGGACAAATTGTGATTGGGTCTAATCAAGAGAGTGCAAGTTTCCCAGTTGGTATCTGTGCGGAGCGAACGCTGTTAAACAGTGTTGGCAGTCAATTTCCGGAGCTATCTATCACCACTATGGCAATTAGCTATCAGCCTTTAGGAAAGGACTCAGTAGAGCCTATTTCACCTTGTGGTATGTGTAGACAGTCTTTATTAGATTATGAAAACAGATATGGTGCTCATATTAAAATTATTTTGTCAGGAATGTCTGGTAAAGTAATGGTAATTAATTCGGCAGCGAATCTATTGCCTTTTGGTTTTGATGGTTCTATTTTAAAATAAGAACAATCTTAAAGCGTAATTTTCTAGAATAAGGTTTGAACGCCGAGCGCTAATCTAAATTCATGTTGTAATAACCAACGCTTGCGTGCTTTTCCCCAAGCGTATCCAACCAAAGATTGATCGGTTCCAATAATTCTGTGGCATGGAACAATAATGGCAATTTTATTCTTACCATTTGCTGATGCGGCAGCTCTGATTACTTTTGGGTCTCCAAGCTTTTTAGCTAAATCGGCGTAGCTTATTGTTTTGCCAAAAGGGATTTCATATAATTCCTTCCAAACCCTTTGTTGAAAATCGGTACCTGCCTGATTAATTGGGACTGTGAATTCACGTCTCGTGCCTGCAAAATACTCCATTAATTCGTCTACACACTGATGTATTACAGCTGGTAAATCTTCATCAGTACTATAGTGGTCAGTGTGACCAGCTTCGTTTAAAAAAATTAATTCGGATATACAATTGTCTTCGGCAGTAATACTAATTTGGCCAATTGGGCTATGGTAAATATGTGATACAATAGTTTCCATATTATTCTTCCAAAAGGTTTGCTAAATCGGTTAAATCCTTTTGTTTGTATTGCAAGATTGGACTTGTAAAACATTTAGCTAATTCAAGTAAATGTTTTTTGATGATACGTACATTGGAAAGTTGTTTGTAATAAACATTCTTTGGTTCGATATTGGAGCGTGTAAAATATTGGTCCAAATCTTTTTGAGAAAAGGGATGGCCAGTGGTACCCTCAACATAAAACTGAATGTATTCTTGAGGATGGGGATGATTTTGCTCAGGGTCCCAGTCGGCAGTATAAAAAGCAACAATACATTGCTTAGGAATATTAATAAAGGATGCTTGTATTTCTAATTGCTGACAAAGCTCTGCATATAAAATGGTGTTTGCAAAAGCATTTCCTTTTTTAAATTGTAGCGGGGCAGAAATTAAAAACTCTTCAGGTTTTTCGTAATTTACTTCAACTCCTTTTATTTGGTAATAATTAAAAAGAATATTTCTAAGTACATTGGCTTGTTCCAATGGTGTCAAATAATTATTTAATTCTAACCAAATGTTACGTCGAATCTTTTCCATTTGATGACGTAAAGTATCAACAGCCAATTCGGGGAATTGGAATTGTGTAACAAGTAATGCGCCTTCAAATAAAGAGGGTTCAGGTTTAGATTTCCAATCCGTAAAAGCGTTTCTTAAATCTTGTAACCTAAGTTTGTAAATCATTAATTCAATGCGCTCTAAAGTAGCCTCCTCTAAAGTATTTTCCCATAAGTTTTCAAGATCAGGGATAATAGGGGAGCCGTAATTTAACAATCTGTCAGAGATGGTGTTATACACTTCCTCATCAGGATCATCTATTAGTTTAAATAAGGCTTTTATTTCTTTTTCGTTCTCCATGAAAACTAGATAATGGGGGTTTATTTATTCAAATCAACGCATTTTTTTTGATAAGTAAAGGCAATACTTATCCCATGAGTGTGGATATATTAGGATTAGGGATACATAATAAATAGAATTAATATTCGTTCCAGTCAAATAATTGTGTTTAAGTGACTTAAATCTAGCTAAAAGGTTATCTTTACATATCATTTTAGAAACTATGCAAACTAACGAAACAATTGCTACCCCAAAATTCCCTGTATCGACTAAGTCATTACATGCGGAATTAAAAAAAAGAGTAAATGAATATTTAGAACAACACCATATCAAAGGAACAGGGAATGCGTTGCTTTTTTCAAAGGCAATCATTTTAGTTTCATTGTTTGTAGTTACTTATGTTCATTTGGTGTTTTTTACTCCTCCAACAATTATCGCAGTGATAGAATGCGCTTTCTTTGGTGCATTAATTGCTTCAATTGGCTTTAATGTCATGCACGACGGTAGTCACGGAAGTTTTAGTAAGTATGCATGGCTGAATAAATTAGCTTCATCTTCAATTAGTGTTTTAGGTGCAAGCAGATTTATGTGGGGAATGAAGCATGTTACAATTCACCACACGTATACAAATATTGATGGAGTAGATGATGATATAGAAGTTGGCGTATTTATGAGAATGGCCCCAACTCAAAAGCATTATGGTTTACACCGTTTTCAACATATTTATTTTTGGGCCTTATATATGTTATTATATGTGTTTTGGATTTTCTTCGCTGACTACAAAAAGTATTTCTCAAAAAAGATTGGATCTATTACATTTAAGAGCATGTCAGTAGCTGAGCACATTGAGTTTTGGGCTGTAAAAGTGTACCATGTTGCTGTATTTGTTGTATTGCCAATTTATATGTTAGGATGGGTTAGCTGGTTAGTTGGATTTTTAATTACCACTTTTGTAGCTGGTTTTGTATTGAGTATTGTATTCCAATTAGCACATACAGTGGATGGCACTGAATTTCCAGTAGCTATTCAGCCAGAAAACAGAATGCCAGATGAGTTTGCTGCACATCAAATACATACTACTGCTAATTTTGCAACTAAGAGCAAATTGGTTAGTTGGTTAGTGGGTGGTTTGAACTTCCAAATTGAGCACCACTTGTTCCCTAAAATTTCTCACGTGCATTACCCAGCAATTTCTAAAATTGTAAAGGAAGCATGTGCTGACTTTAAATTAAAATATATTGAATATCCTACTGTTGCAAGTGCCATTAAAGCACACGTTCATTTCTTAAAAACAATGAGCAAGCCTTCGGTAGCTTAATTTATACCTTACTATATTAAAAAAGGGATGCATTACTGCATCCCTTTTTTTGTTTAAGTAGTTCCTTTATTAAGAAGCTTTCTTTTTACGAGCTGTTTTGCGAGGAGGATTCTTTTTTAATTCTTCAATAATTTCTTTAACCTCTTCGATAGTCAAGGTTTCTACTTTTTCTTGTTGCTCTTTGTTCAACTTGAAATTGCGTAAACCTTGTTTGATATAAGGACCATAAGGGCCTCTTAATAATTGAATTTTTTCTTTTTCAAATACTTTAATTGTACGTTCATCTTTTGCCTTGCGCTTTTCGGCAATCATCGGAGTCAATTCCTCCAGCATTACTGTGTAAGGGTCCATTTCCTTGTTTAGGGAGTAGAACTTCTTGTCATGCGCTGCATAAGGGCCAAAGCGACCAATATTAACTGTTACTTCCGAGTCTTCAAACATACCTAAGGTTCTTGGAAGCTTAAATAGCTCCATGGCATCCTCATAACTGATAGTCTCAATACTTTGAGAAGCTTTAAGCTTAGCAAATTTTGGTTTTTCCTCCTCGTCCTGGTGCCCAATCTGAACCATTGGTCCATAACGACCCATACGAGCAATTACTTTCTTGCCACTAATTGGATCAAATCCTAATTCTCTTTCCCCTTTTGCTCTTTCGGCATTTTCTAATGTGAATTCAATGGTTTCATGGAAAGGGTTGTAAAACTCTTCCAACATTTTACTCCACTTTAATTTACCAAGGGCAATTTCATCAAACTCGCCTTCGATTTTAGCGGTAAAGCCAAAGTCCATGACTTTAGGGAAGTTTAACTTTAAAAAGTCAGTTACTACTAAACCTAAATCGGTAGGAGAGAGTTTGTTTTTTTCTGCGCCAGTAATTTCCGAAGACTCCTCGGTTTTAATCTCATCCTTATTATTAAGTGATAAAATTTGATATATTCTTTTTACACCTTCTTTCTCTTTTTTCTCTACATAATTACGTTTCATAATAGTAGAAATTGTTGGGGCATAAGTAGAAGGTCGGCCAATGCCTAATTCCTCTAATTTTTTTACCAAACTAGCTTCGGTATAACGTGAAGCAGGACGGCTAAAGCGTTCTAGGCCAGTCATACTTGTAAAGTCTAATACCTGACCTTTAGCTAAAGGAGGTAATATTTTATCTTCTCCATCTGCCTCGAATGACTCGTCTTCTTCCACATCATCGTCATCCTTGCCTTCTAAATATACTTTTAAGAAACCGTCAAATTTCATTACTTCACCACTAGCAGTTAAAGTTTCTTTGTTGGTAGAAATTTCGATTTTAGCAGTCGTCTTTTCAAATTGAGCATCACTCATTTGAGAAGCAATCGTGCGCTTCCAAATAAGTTCATATAAACGGTTTGTATCTGCGTCGTCCACCTTAGACTCATTCATGTATGAAGGTCTAATAGCTTCGTGCGCTTCCTGTGCACTTTCGTTTTTGTTTTTAAACTTACGTGGTTGATAATAGTTATCACCAAAGCTTGAATTGATCTCGGCTTTAATGGCATCAATTGCAGTTTCACTCAAACTAATACTATCCGTTCTCATGTAAGTGATTTTACCACTTTCATACAATTTTTGGGCAAGTAACATTGTTTTACTTACGCTATATCCTAATTTTCTAGAAGCTTCTTGTTGTAAGGTAGATGTTGTGAAAGGCGCTGATGGCGTACGTTTTCCGTCTTTTACAATGACGTCTTTAACGGTATATTTTGCACCCTTACATTCATTTAAAAATTGCTCAGCAGCACCAGCAGTGGTTAATTTCTGCGGACCATCTGCCTTGAATTTTACTTTCTTTTTATTAATGTCTAATGCAGAAAATAAAGCGGATACTTTAAATGCACTCTCAGGAATAAATTGATTAATTTCTCTTTCTCTCTCTGCAATTAATCTTACAGCAACACTTTGTACACGTCCAGCACTAAGGCTTCTTTGCATACCAATTTTGCGCCATAAAACAGGGCTTAATTCAAATCCAACTATTCGGTCTAAAATTCTTCTTGCTTGTTGCGCGTCTACCAAATCCATATTAATCAAACGTGGATTTGCGACTGCTTTTTTAATGGCAGGGGCAGTAATTTCATGAAATACAATTCGCTTAGTTTTCTTTGGATCTAAACCAAGTACTTCCGCCAAATGCCAACTGATACTTTCCCCTTCACGGTCCTCATCCGACGCAAGCCACACTTCCTTAGCCTTCTTGGTCATGGATTTTAATTCTTTCACCACTTTTTCCTTTTCACTTGGAACCATATATCTAGGCGCAAACTTGTTTTTCAAGTCTATACCCATATCGTTTTTTTCTAAATCACGTATGTGACCATAACAGCTCCTTACTTCAAACTCCTCGCCCAAAATTTTCTCAATGGTCTTTGCCTTTGCAGGCGACTCAACTATTAGTAAGTTCTTTGACATAGGTGTCAACCGCTCCTTCGGGGTTTTATATATTGAAAATCAGCTTATTATAAGAAAATTACAAGCAGTCAATTAAGACCACGGGTATATTTCTCGTGATGCAATATTAGAGTATTCAACTAAAAAATAAAAATGATCTGTGTTTAGGCGCTTAAAAATGCCACTATTTGGTCGATAATTTCGGGTGTTTTATATACTTTATTATGACCTAATCCGTTGGTAATCAAGAATTTGATATTTTCTGGGGCATTATTTTTAAAATTTACCAAATCTTGGTAAGGACAAACCCTATCGCCAGCATCATGAACCCAAAGTACGGGCCCCTTATACTTTTCAATGGCTCTGTCTGCTTCAAAATAGCTTAGCGGCAGGTTGGTTTGTGCATTGAGCTCACTTAAAAATCCTTCTATTACAGCTGGTGATAAGTGCATCATATTATAATAGCTCTCAAAAGTGGTGGTTGTTTTGGTTGCAGGTGCAATTAAGACAAATTTATGCTGCTCCTGATTGTTCATAGTTTCTGCTATCATTGCAAGTGTAATCCCACCTAAAGAATGTCCCATAAAGTGATCAATTGGGCCGCATACGTTTTTAATATGTTCAATAGCGTCCTTATATATTATTACATTAATATACTTGCCTTCACTTTGGCCATGCGCGGGCGCGTCAAACCCTAAAACCCTAAATCCTTGCTTTAGTAATGGCTGTATATATTGATCAAACTTGTAAAAGTAACTAGCATAACCATGACATATTAATACTGACTTACCATTTGGCTTGGTTGGCTGCCATTCGTATCCCATAATGGCAATATCGCCACTTACTTTAATTTGTATTCGTTTTGCTTGATGAAAAATAGCAGGGGCTTTTGTCTTTTTGTATTTTGGGTAAGGCGTGCAAAATAAATTAAATGCCAATTTGCCGGCTACGGCAGGAGAGAGCTTCCCGATGGTGCGAAATTTTGTTCTTAAATAACGCAGGTACATTCTCTCTGAAAAGCCGGGCTTTGACATATACTACTATTTGGTTGCAAAGATAAGCGGTGATAGGGAGCAGCTTTTCATTTTTTTCGTATTTCAACAACAAAAAGCCTTGAATCAAGGTTGTTTAAAGCTATTTTTGCAAAAACACATTAGCTATAATTATGTACGCACTTAAAATTAATTTTGAACAAAAAGGGTTAGAGCCTGTGGTCTTGGAAAATGTTAAGGCAGGAGAGAGTTTATTAGAAGTAATCTTGGATGCAGGTATTGACTTACACCATAACTGCGGAGCAGTTTGTGCATGTAGTACTTGTCATTTATATGTTAAAAAAGGCATGGAATTTTTAGAAGTATTATCAGATAAGGAAGAAGATTTTATTGATCGTGCAGTAAGTCCACGAATTGAATCGCGTTTAGGATGTCAATGTGTGATACAAGAAGGTACTGGAGTGATAGAAGTTACATTGCCTGATCAAACACAATTCTTAGGAGAGTAATTAAAATAATAAAATTATGACACAGTTTGAACCACCCATTCATTGGAATGACCATGAAGATATTGCCCAAAAATTATATGAAAAATTTGGAGATGATTTCACAGAGTCTAAAATATATAGAGTTCGTTTTACAGATTTATTAGAATGGATATTAACCTTGCCTCATTTTGAAGGGAAAAAGGAAGAATCAAGTGAGGGTCATTTGGAAATGATTCAAAGTGCTTGGGTATACGAGTGGCGAGATAATCAAAAATAGACTTACATTTAACTATTAAAACAAGCATATTGTTAGCGAGTCTTAAAAAAATAACCTGTTTTGTATTTGACGTAGATGGTGTCTTAACCAATGGCGAAGTGATTGTTATGCCACATGGGGTGTTGGTTAGGAAAATGAATATAAAGGATGGATATGCTTTGCAACTTGCTATAAAAAAGGGCTACCAAGTTTGGGTTATATCTGGAGGAAACTCCAATGAAGTAGAAGAGCGTTTACATAATTTAGGTGTTAAGGAAGTGCACATGAGGGTAAAAGATAAGCGTGCATTATTACAAGAGTTATCAATTTTACATCAAGTCCCATTAAGCGAAATGTTGTTTATGGGGGATGATATGCCCGACTATGAAGCAATGCAAATTGTGGGGGTAGCAGCATGTCCTAAGGACGCATCGGTGGATATTAAGTCTATTTCGTCTTATATTGCATTAGCCAATGGGGGAGCCGGTTGTGCAAGAGAAGTAGTTGAAAAGGTATTAAAACTAAATGATCAATGGGATGTTGAGGATCATATACGTGCTCAATAAATATATCCTATAAATAATAAATACTTTGAAGACTTTTGTACATTTTTTAAGACTTATACGATGGCCTAATTTGGTATTTATTTTATTGGCCGAAACCTTATTTCATTTTTGTATTTATAAGCGATTGTATCCATTGTCAGGTGCTGATATTGACACCAACTTTTATTTAATTTTACTTACCTATTTATTTATTGCTGCTGCTGGATATATCATTAACGATTATTTTGATGTAAATATCGACCAGGTAAACAAGCCAGGTAAAGTAGTAGTGGGTTCATATATAAGCAGACGTTGGGTAATATTCTGGCATTTATTATTTAGTGTAATGGGTATTTATATTTCTACCATTGCATTTCCATTTCAAAATTATTGGCATATACATTTATCCAATTTATTAACCATTTTATTGCTTTGGTTTTATTCTACTAATTTTAAAAAAGATTTTTTAATAGGCAATGTGGTTATTTCTGTTCTAACGGCTTGGTCTATTGCAGTAGTCTATTTTTCAAAATTTACCATTCAGGAAATTACACATCCAAGCATTCATGACCTGGCTAATTTTAGATTCGCAAAATTGATGGTTTTATATAGTGTATTTGCTTTTATCTTGACCTTAGTTAGGGAGGCATTAAAAGATATGGAAGACATGGAAGGAGATAAGAAATTCGGATGTAATACCATGCCCATTGTTTGGGGATTAAAGCCTACCAAGGTTTATATTAGTGTTTGGTTAATTGTAGTAATTGGATGTTTAGCATTTATTCAACTATATGTAATTCCATTTGGATGGTGGCATAGTATATTATATTGTTTATTATTTATCATCACTCCATTGACGATGGTATTAGTCAAATTGAAAAAATCATTTGTAAGCAAGGATTTTAAACAACTAAGTTTTTATGTTAAACTTGCTATGTTTGCTGGGATTTTATCAATGTTGTTTTTTTATTTTTTATTATAAGTCATGGCATCTTTTATTTTAGCATCCCAATCTCCTAGGCGCAAAAGTTTATTAGAATGGGCAGAAATTCCATTTGAAATAATAATCTCCGATTCGGATGAGTCTTATCCTGCTTCCATGCACATTGCAGAAGTACCTGAGTTTATTGCGATGCACAAAGCTATTGCGGTTGAGGCGAAAATTAAAACAGAACAGCCAGCTTTAATCAATCATTGTATTATAGCAGCCGACACGGTAGTTGTTTTAGATAATACTATTATGGGTAAGCCTGTAGATAGGGCTGATGCCATTGCATCATTGACAAAGTTAGCAGGTAAAACACATGAGGTGATAACGGGAGTTTGTCTTTTGCATCATGGCAGAATGGATTGTTTTTCTGAAACGACGCTGGTAAGTTTTCATGAACTTAGCTTAGATCAGATTGAATATTACGTTGATAATTACAAGCCATATGATAAAGCTGGCGGATACGCCATACAAGAATGGATTGGGGTGGTAGGTATCAAAAGCATACAAGGTGATTTTTACAATGTTATGGGACTACCCGTAAGTAAACTGGTACAAAAAATAAAGCAGCTAAAACTTAATTAAAGTGCTAACTGCTTTATGTATTTTAATCGAATAGTGATACTTGATTAATCTAGTTTTGTACGAGTGTGCTTAGGTAAATTACAACCAATTAAAAGCGATATCTAATTCAATATCTGGATGCAAACTTCTTTCAACAGGGCAAGTGCGTGCCACTCTTTCTAAAATCTCTTTAGTCTTATCATCTAAGTTTAATATAGGCATCGTAACGTGTGCAATAATTTTTCCAATTCTTCTTGGGTCAGACACCATTATTTTAGTCACTTCTACTTTTGCACCATCTAATGCGATATCCATGGTTTGCGCTTTAATACCCATGGTAGTGATCATACAAGCGCCAAGGCCTGTAGCAATTAAGTCGGTTGGGGAGAATCTTTCTCCTTTGCCTTTATTATCGGTAGGTGCATCTGTTTCAATTGCAGAACCGCTTTGTAAATGTAAGCAAGTGGTTCTAAGGTTGGATTCGTAAGTAACTGTAGCAGTCATATTAGTTGGATTTATGATTTCGGTAAAATTACAAATTTATTCCCCTCAAGTCTTGTATTTTTGCCAAGTTAATTAAGATCTATGCAAGAATTACCTATACTAAATGCCCAACCTGCCGAACGCTTAAAAAAGCCTGATTGGTTAAGAGTTAAATTACCCATTGGAGAAAGCTATAAGCATGTAAGAGGGTTGGTGGATAATCATAAATTACATACCATCTGTGAAAGTGGTAACTGTCCAAATATGGGTGAATGTTGGGGAGAGGGTACCGCTACATTTATGATACTAGGTAATATTTGCACAAGAAGCTGTCAGTTTTGTGCAGTTGCTACAGGACGACCTAAGCCTGTTGAATGGGATGAGCCACAAAGAGTAGCAGAAGCAGTTTATTTAATGAAAGTAAAGCATGCTGTTTTAACAAGTGTGGATCGTGATGAATTGCCAGACGGTGGATCCATTATTTGGGCAAATACAATAAAAGCAATAAAGACTTTATCACCCGAGACAACATTAGAAACTTTAATTCCAGATTTCAGAGGCATACAAGAACAGATAGATCGTCTCATTGAAGCCGCACCTGAAGTAATTAGCCATAATATGGAAACGGTGGAACGTAATACAAGACGTGTTCGTATCCAAGCTAAATATGACAGAAGCTTAGGTGTATTAGAAGCATTGAAAAAAGGAGGACGTCGAACTAAAACAGGATTAATGTTAGGTATTGGCGAAGAGAAGCACGAAGTCATTCAAACCATGAAGGACTTAGTAAATGTAGGATGTGATGTATTAACGCTTGGTCAATATTTACAACCAACAAAAAAACATTTGCCAGTGCAACGATTTGTACACCCCGATGAATTCGCTGAACTAAGACAGATAGGCTATGAATTAGGTTTTGATTATGTAGAAAGCGGTCCATTGGTAAGATCGTCATATCACAGTGAGAAACACGTAATAGCAGGATGGGGTAGAAATAAATGGTTAGAAGAACAAGCTAATAAATAATTAAAGCTATATCATAAAAAAAGTGCCGCTCGATTAGAGTGGCACTTTTTTTATAATTATATATTTTGGTAGAATGTAATTTTACCAAAATATGGTAGAATATAATTTTACCAAAATATGGTAGAATATAATTTTACCAAAATATGGTAGAATATAATTTTACCAAATTTGGTAGACTTACTCTGAATTCATTAAAAATGAATTCAGAGTAAGAAAAATGCTTTACATTTTTCTTACTCCCACATTAATGCGGAAGCACCTAATATGGCGGCGTCAGATTCTTTAAGATGACTGAATAATATCTTTACTTTATTTTCAAATATCTCAATCACATTTGCTTCCATATGTTCACGAGTTGGCTTTAATATCATGTCTCCCGCTTTGGTTAAGCCACCAAATAAGATGATAGCTTCTGGGCTAGAAAACATAACAAAGTTCGCTAATGACATACCTAAAATCTTTCCTGTGTATTCAAATACTTCCTTAGCAACTTCATCGTCTTTTTGAGCTGCTTCAAATACATCTTTTGATGTTATTTTTCCAGTCTCAATATTTCTTAATAAACTTGGTCGGTCGGTATCTCTTAAAATTTCCATAGCCGATTGCGCAACACCTGTGGCTGAGGCGTAACTTTCTAAAGAGCCTTTCTTGCCAGTACCAGGATGCAATCTACCGTCAGGAATAATAATAGTATGACCTAGTTCCCCGGCGAATCCATCATGCCCGTAAATAAGCTGTCCGTTAGCAACAATACCGCTTCCAACTCCGGTGCCTAATGTAATCATGATAAAATCCTTCATGCCTTTAGCAGCACCGTACATCATTTCGCCTACAGCCGCAGCGTTTGCGTCATTAGTAAGTTTAACTGGCAATTTGAATTTATCCTGTAGCATTTTAGCAAAAGGAATAACTCCTTTCCAAGGTAGGTTTGGAGCATACTCAATTGTACCCGTGTAGATATTGCCATTAGGTGCACCAACGCCAATACCTTTAATACGGCCTACGCCACCTACTTTTTCAATAAGCTCAGAAAGCTTTTCATGCAATTCATCTATATAAGTATGTACTTGTTCATGCGTATTTGTTGCCATCGAACTTGAATGCAATACATTGCCATCCTTATCTACAATACCATATTTGGTTCCTGTGCCTCCAATGTCTACGCCAATAACATATGAATCCATTGTTCTATTGTTTAAATTAAAATTAGTGTCCAGCTTTTGCTTCAGCTTCTTCATAATTAATACCTTGTTTCTTTAATATTCCTTTTACTGCAATGGCAAAGAATAATATATAAGCGAAACAAAGTACAGGAATCCAGAATGAGTTATGAATTCCAAAACCAGGTGTTCCTGCATTTGAAGATTGTAAGAAGTCAGATAGTTTTCCTTGGATAGGAGGGATAATACCGCCACCTAAAATCATCATAATTAAGAAAGCGGCTCCTTGTGTAGTGTACTTACCTAAACCTGCAATAGATAATGCAAAAATAGATGGCCACATGATAGAACAAGCAATACCACCAGTTAAGAATGCATAAGTGGCTAAATCACCTTTGTTAAAGATACCTACTAACATGGCAGTGATACCAATGATGCTGAATATCATTAAAGTTTTAGCTGGCTTGTCTTGACTTAAGTAGAATGCGCCAATTTGAATGAATATACAAACAACATACATGTATAAAGGACTCATGTCGTATTGTGCAATACTATTCACCCCAATGATAATTCCAAAAGCAACTAATGGAACAATTAAGGTTAAGATTTTCTTAGTATTATTTTTAAATTCAAAAGCAGAAATCGCGCCGGTCCATCTACCAATCATCATACTACCCCAATACATGGAAACATAGGGTGCAATTTTTGAAGAAGGGATACTTCCAAAATCAGCTTGTTTCAATAATTCACCTAAGTTAGATCCAATAGCAACTTCAACTCCTACGTATACAAATAGGGCTAACATACCTAATACCAATTGAGGGTATTTCATAGCACCCCAGCCATTCTCGTTTTTTTGAGCAGAGAAGTTAGCATATAATAAACCTACAACAACGGTAGCTAAAGCACCGAATAACCATTTTAATCTTGTAGTTTCTAATTCTAATTTAGTAGCATCAGTTAAAGTAGCTGGGTCAATTTTGTAGCTATTGAAAATAGGAACAAACATAATCACCAACACACCAGTCATGATTAATAATAATTTCAAAGCCTTATTAGCTGGCTCGATTTTTTCTTCGTTAATGCCGGCAGGCACTTTCTTAGAAAAATGAAATAATGCAGCAGCAGCTAAAAACAAGCAACCAGCAGCACTATATAATATGACCACTTTACTCAAGCTTAATGCAGCAATTTGATCATCGGTAATAGCAGCAGCAGTTCCAAATAAGGCAAAAGCAACTACAATTGGTCCAATAGTGGTACCAAATGAGTTAATACCTCCCGCAAGGTTTACACGGCTTGCACCAGTGCTTTCATCACCTAAGGCAATTGCAAAAGGTTGCGCTGCTGTTTGTTGTAAAGAGAATCCTAGGGCAACAATAAATAAACCTACTAACATTCCAGAGAATGTATTTGCATTTACAGCAATAATCATTGCAGCTGCACCAATGGCAGAGAATAAAAGTCCGTAAACAATACTTTTTTTATAACCCCATTTTCCAACTAGGTCTTTTCCACCAAAAGCACCATAGGCAAACAAGCCAAGTGCACCAAGGTAGTAAGCTAAGTAGAAAGCGAAATCTACTAACTGACTTTGGAATTGGTCTAAATTAAATTTGTGTTTACAAAAGGGGATAAAAACACTATTGCTTGAAGCAATAAAACCCCAGAAAAAGAATACCACAATAAGGGTAGATAAAGCACCCGTATTAGTGGGCTGTTTTGGTTGGCTCATAACATTCGTTAGTTTAATCGTTGATATTTAAATCGATCACGTAAAATACTTAAAAAATGAATTAAAAGTTCAATTCAAAGGGTAAAATATGGGGGTTGGAATTGTTGTTACAATTATGTAAATTCATGACAAATTAAGGAATCTCATGGTTGTTGTACATGTAAGCGCAGAATGTTATCCTATGGCAAAGGCCGGTGGGCTGGGTGATGTGGTAGGCGCTTTACCAAAATATCAAAACAAAATGGGCGAAGAGGCACTTGTAGTAATGCCTATGTATAAAACACCTTACTTAGAAAAAAACGAATGGGATGTACATTTTAAAGGCAAGGCGAATTTAGGAAATTGGTTTTTTGATTATACCATTATCAAATTAAAAGATAGCAAGCTTGGGTTTAATTTATATCTAGTTGATATTAATGGACTATTAGACAGACCTAAAATTTATGGATACACCGACGATAATGATAGGTTCATAGGTTTTCAAATTGCAACAGTAAATTGGCTAACTCATTGGGCGCAACAGCCCGATATGGTGCATTGTCATGATCATCAAGCTGGACTGGTTCCATTTATGATGAAGCATTGCTATGATTATCAAAAATTACAAAATGTAAAAACAGTTTTAACTATTCATAATGCACAATACCATGGTTCCATGGGATGGGATAAAAGTATATTAATTCCAAGATGGGATTTATGGAAACGCGGTTTGCTTGAGTGGAATAATAGTATAAACCCATTAGCGACTGCCGTTAAATGTGCTGACAGGGTCACTACGGTGAGTCCCACGTACATGCATGAATTAAAACTGCATTCCAATGGGCTAGAACCTTTATTTGAATATGAACAAGGCAAATGTATTGGGATATTGAATGGCATAGATAACGAAGTATGGAATCCTGCCACCGATCCAATGGTTCCTTTTCATTATTCGGTGAAAGATGTAACTGAAGGAAAAAGAAAAAACAAAGAAGCTATTTGTACTAGATATAATTTAAATGTAGACAAACCATTAATTGTATTTATTGGGAGATTGGTTGGCGAAAAAGCAGCCGACGTATTACCTGGTGCCATTCAACATGCTTTAGATAAAACAAATTGTGGCGCTAATTTTTTAATGATTGGTGCAGGAGATACAGCAGTAGAATCGGCATTAAATTATCTGACACAATTATATCCTGGTGACTACAATACTTTTATAGGGTATGATGAAAAAACTGGGCACGAAGCTTATGCCGCTGCCGATTTTTTATTAATGCCAAGCAGGGTAGAACCATGTGGATTGAATCAAATGTATTCTTTAAGGTATGGCACCATTCCGATGGTTAGAGATACAGGAGGGTTACATGATACGGTAGTAGATATGGGAGAGCCAGATGGTTTTGGTATTCGTTTTTTACACGCAACAGAATCGGATATCGTTTATTCAATTGAACGCGCTATATCGGTGTATCAAGATAAAATACACATGAAAAAAATGATTACACAAAGCATGTTAATAGATCATAGCTGGGAGTCTGTAGTGCAAGAATATAAAAATGTATATGAATCCATTGTTAAATAATAAATTGTAGGGTATGAATAATTACGCAAAAGAAACGGTATCTATTATTTTAGGAGGAGGCGCAGGGTCAAGATTATCGCCATTAACTGCAAGACGTTCTAAACCTGCCGTCCCTATTGCAGGTAAATATCGATTAGTAGATATCCCAATTAGCAATTGTATCAATAGTAATTTGAATAGAATTTTCGTATTGACACAATTCAATTCAGCTTCATTAAATCAGCATATTAAAAACACGTATCATTTTAGTGCTTTTAGTTCTGGTTTTGTAGACATATTAGCTGCAGAGCAAACGCCGGATAATCCAGGATGGTTTCAGGGAACTGCCGATGCTGTTAGACAGTCATTAAGACATTTGGACAAGATGGATTTTGATTATGTATTAATTTTGAGCGGGGATCAATTGTATCAAATGGATTTTAGTAAAATGATTGATGCGCATAAACAAAGTGGTGCTGCATTAACCATTGCGACAATTCCTGTTGGTGATAGAGAAGCACCTGAGTTCGGCATTTTAAAATCTAATGACGAAAATGTAATTACTTCCTTTATCGAAAAACCAAAAAAGGAATTATTGCCAGACTGGGTAAGTGACACCGGTGATGCAATGAAAGCACAGGGGCGAAATTATTTAGCTTCCATGGGTATTTATGTTTTTAACAAAGAAATTTTATATAAACTATTAAATGAAGTGCATGCAAATGCCACTGATTTTGGTAAAGAAATTATTCCTGACTCCATTGCGCATTATAAAGTAATTAGTTATCAATACGATGGCTATTGGACAGACATTGGGAATATCTATTCTTTCTTCGAAGCGAATATTGCATTGACTGACGAGATTCCGCCGTTTAATTTATTTGATAGTGCACAAACTATTTATACTCGTCCAAGAATGTTGCCACCTGCTAAAATAAGTGGCACGCAAATTAATCAGGCGATTGTAGCGGAGGGCTCTATCATTCATGCAGCCTCTATTACAAAGTCTGTTGTTGGTATTAGGTCTCGAATTGGTGAAGGCACTGTTATTAAAAATGCTTACATAATGGGTTGTGACTATTATGAAACCATTGAACAAATTAATGCTAAAACCAGTGCGGGCGAACCGATATTAGGTATTGGCGAAAGATGTGTAATTGAAGATGCGATTGTAGATAAAAACTGTTCTATTGGTAATGACGTAACCATTAAAGGCGGAGCGCACTTAGAAAAAGTAGACCATCCTTTATATACCATAAAAGACAATATTGTTGTAATTAAAAAAGGAGCAGTGATTCCAAATGGTTTTGTGATATAAAAAATACAAATTATGAGTACAGCTTACACAGGTGAAAAAGCCAAATTAAGTTTTTGGCAAATTTGGAATATGTGTTTTGGATTCTTTGGAATTCAATTTGGTTGGAGTTTGCAAATGGGAAATATGAGTGCTATTTATGAGTTTCTTGGTGCCAAGCCAGAACAAATACCAGGCCTTTGGCTTGCAGCTCCAATGACCGGTTTAATTATTCAACCTATTATCGGATATTTTAGTGATAGAACATGGCATCCTAAATTAGGACGAAGAAGACCATTCTTTTTAGTGGGTGCAATCATTAGTTCTGCCTTGTTATTTGTGATGCCGAATTCTTCATCGGTATGGATGGCAGCAGGGGTGCTTTGGATATTAGATTCAAGTATAAATGTGACCATGGAGCCATTTAGAGCTTTTGTGGCAGATAATTTAGATGAGAAACAACGCTCTTTTGGATTTTCTATGCAAAGTATGTTTATAGGATTGGCGTCATTCATTGCAGGCTATTTACCACAATTATTAGTGAAGTGGTTGCATATTTCTAGAGAAAAAGTAAATGGCACTATTCCACAAAATATTTTAGTTTCCTTTTATATTGGTGGTGCTATATTTTTTGTAGCGGTAATGTATACTATTATAAAAAGCAAGGAATATCCACCATCTAATCCAGGAGCTGTTGAGCCCAATGAAAATAAAGCATCTATTGTTTCAGAAATAGTTGATTCCATAAAAAATATGCCGGTGCAAATGAAACGTTTGGCATTGGTCAATTTTATAACTTGGCCTGGTTTGTTTTTAATGTGGTTTTATTATAGTACTGGAGTAGCTACTCAGTTATTTAATGGTGATCCTATTACCAATAGTAATGCATTTACAATGGGATTGGAACACGCTAATACTACATCAGCTATATTGAACTTAGTTACCTTTGGCTTTTCATTTACTTTATCTTTTTGGGTTGGCTTACTGGGTAAAAAGTATACACATGCAATGTGTTTATTACTTGGTGGTATTGGATTGATTTCGGTGTACTATGTCAAAGACGTGAATTTTTTATATGTAAGTATGGGATTAGTGGGTATTGCTTGGGCGTCTATTCTTTCCATGCCATACTCCATGTTAGCTGGTTTTATACCAGAGCAGAAGATGGGTATTTACATGGGTATATTTAACTTTTTTATCGTGTTGCCTGAAATTATTGCATCCTTATTTTTCGGAAAAATCATGTCTCAATTTTTACATAATGATAGATTGATGGCAGTGCAAATAGGGGGATTCTTATTGCTTTTGGCAAGTGTGATTTGTGTGATTATTATTAAAGAAGAAAAATCTAATTAATGAAAAAGGTAATAGGTGTATTGCTGTTCATGGTAACAGTGGCAAGCAATGTGTGCGCTCAAAAAGTGGAACTATATCCAAGCAATTGGTTTGTCAACATGCATGCTCGTAATGTACAAGTATTATTAAGATGCGAAACTGCTAATTATTCAAAAGCAACAATTCAAGTAAATTATACAGGTGTGACTTTGAAAAAAGTCCATCATTTTGAAAATGGACACTATATCGCTGTGGATTTAGAAATTAGCACAAATGCCAAACCTGGTGTTGTTGATTTACTACTATCGGCAGAAGGGAAAAATACTAAAGTAAAATGGCCATTATTGGCTAGAAGAAAAGGAAAGGGTACTCAGTTTGCACAAGGGCTTAGTTCGGCCGACCTGGTTTATTTTTTAATGCCTGATAGATTTAGTAATGGAGATAAATCAAACGATCGT
>CANFLP010000001.1 GCA_947447835.1 Bacteroidota bacterium | reverse complement strand
TGGAGCTTACCCAAAGCCTTTTAACTAAACGCGAAGCGTTTAGTTTGCTTTTATCACTCTCTTCTGTTTACGAAAGCAAGCTTTCGACACAGCTTCGAATGATAAAAGCCTGTCACTTTCGTGACAGGCTTTGTGATTCGGATTGGATTCGAACCAATGGCCCTCATCTTAGAAGGATGACGCTCTATCCAGCTGAGCTACCGAACCAGCTCCTATTAGGAGGTGCAAAATAAGGGTAAAATATGCTTAATTCAAAGAAAAATAAGGTCTAAATCAGTCATTGCTCATTAAATCCCTAATTACGACACTGGCTACTGTACATCCAAACATAGCAGGCATATAACTTAAAGTGCCTATAATTGACTTTTTGGGGAATGCTTTCTCAGTGACGATAATTTTATCCTGGTCTGCTTTTTCTGGGCTAAAAACAACTTTCAGCCCTTTTTTAATCCCTAGACTTTGTAAACGCTTCCTTACATATCTAGCCAAATTACATACATAGGTTTTAGAGATATCGGTGACCATTATTTGTGAAGGATCTAACTTACCGCCAGCGCCCATGGAGCTAACAATTGGCAACTTCATTTCTAAGCATTTTTTTATCAGAAATACTTTGCAAGAAAGGGTGTCTATGCAATCAACCACATAATCCCATTGAGCAGATTCAAGTAGGTTAGTAGTAATTTCTTCCTTAATATACATTTCTAAAACAGTCAAATCCAAAGCCGGATTAATATCTAATAAACGAGCAGATAAAACCTGCGCCTTTGGTGTATTTACTGTAGAATGTAGTGCCTGTATTTGTCTATTAATATTACTCGCGTCTACCTTATCATTGTCAACAATAGTTAATTTTCCTACCCCCGCTCTTACTATCATTTCAGCACAAATAGCACCTACGCCTCCAAGCCCAACAATCAATACGTTCTTGCTCATTAGTTGCTCCATCTTTTCATCTCCCAACATTAATTGAGTTCTACTCATCCAATAAGGTATCATATCGTATCTTTAAAATGCAAAAATGAATAAACTATGCGTATTTATAAAATTGTTTTCGCTTTATTATTATTAACTACTCAGCAATTAGTAGCGCAAACTTCTATTAAAATATTGACAGAAAAAAAAGGAGTTAGTTTTAGAGGTTTATCTGTGCCTTCGGAAAAAGTAATTTGGGCTAGTGGAAGCAAGGGTAGCATTGCCAAATCGGTTAACGGAGGGGATAGTTTTGAGTGGTTTCAGGTAAAAGGTTATGAAACGCGTGATTTTAGGGCTATTCATGCATGGGATGATAAAGAAGCTTTAATTGTAGCAGTAGCAGCTCCTGCCGTCATTTTAAAAACATTTGATGGTGGTTCTAAATGGACTAAAGTGTATGAGAATGCGGATACCAGTATGTTTTTAGATGCAGTTGCTTTTAAGGATATTCAAAATGGATCTGTAATTGGTGATCCAATTAATGACACCTTATTTTTATTAAATACTAAAGATAGAGGAGCACATTGGGATAAAGCACCAAGTAGTTTTTGGAAATCAAAACTAAAAGAGGGGGAAGCATTTTTCGCTTCTAGTAATAGCAATATTGGGTTCATAAAAAACGACATTGTATTTGTAACGGGTGGTAAAACAAGTAGGTTATGGATAGACGGGAATGCGATGCCTTTGCCTATTATGCAGGGGGGGAAATCTACTGGGGCTAATAGTATTTCCATTGCTCCAGATTTAAGTCAGTTTATTGTTGTGGGAGGTGATTTTATGAAGGACACTATTGCATCCGATGCTGCACGCGCTTTTTTAAAATATCAGCAAGCCTATCAAATTAATACATCTTTTACCATGCCCCATGGGTATAGATCCTCGGTAACATTTATAGATAATAAAAGGGTGGTAGCTTGTGGAACTTCGGGGGTAGATTATTCTGAAAACAGTGGCAATAACTGGTCATTAATATCAAATAATAGTTTCCATGTGGTTCAGCCTCAACCTGGTAAGAAAGCAGCATTTTTTGCAGGGTCAGGTGGAAAAATTGGCTATTTAACATTTGATTAAATAAAGGAGTTTACTATACCCGAAATATTACCCAATTGGTTTTTTGGTTTGTTATACTTGACTTAACTTAGATTAACATGAAAAAGTATCAAGCAATCATATCTTTTGACATGGATGAGGAATTTATGACTTTAGTACCGCCTCATCGCACGTATATTAACTATTTACTAAATAAAGGAATCATTGACAGTTACGCTGTGAGTATGGAGACACAAAACTCATGGATAACTATGAATGCAAATTCAAAGAAAGAAGTAAAGGATATCCTTGAAAAATCGCCATTAAGCAAGTATTGGAGCTTTGAAATAGTAGAATTGTTCGTTTATGATAGCCAATCTACTAGGCTTCCAGCGGTTCAATTAAATTAATTCATCTTTTTTTTGGGAGTTTACAATTTCCCCCTTATTTTTGCACTCCTCAAAAGGGAAAAGGGAGCATAGCTCAGTTGGTTTAGAGCATCTCGTTTACACCGAGAGGGTCCGCGGTTCGAACCCGTGTGCTCCCACAGAATAACTTCAGAATCCTCATCGAAAGATGGGGATTTTTTGTTTACACTCCTCATTTTAATTAATTGATTTAAGTTTGTCTTATGCAAGTATTCACAACCCCTAGTAAAATTATCATCACCTGTAATAAATGGTTAGCACCAGCATTAAGAGCTGAGGTAATTGGTTTAGGATTTGACGTAGATCGAGTTTTTCAAACTGGTGTTCAATTAACAGGTACTGTGAATGATTGTATTCGTTTAAATTTAAACCTTCGTTGTGCAAGTCAAGTAATGTATTCTTTAAAAACATTTATTTGCAATGACCCCGATGAGTTACATAAAAATTTAGTTACGATACATTGGGAAAAGATGATTCAGCCCGATGGTTATTTTTCTGTTATAAGCAATGTTTTCAATGATACGATTTCAACCAATTTATTTGCAAACTTACGTGTTAAAGATGCCGTGGTGGATAGAATGCGTGAAGTAAGTGGCAAAAGACCTTCCACTGGTTCTGAATTATCAGGTGCGGTCGTATATTTATTTTGGAAAAATGATGAGGCAGAGGTTTTCCTAGATACTTCTGGCGATTCATTAGCAAGACATGGTTATAGAAAATTACCAGGACGAGCTCCTATGTTAGAAGCATTGGCATCAGCTACTATTTTATCTACTAAATGGAATAAGTTTGGGGCTTTTGTAAATCCAATGTGTGGTTCAGGAACCTTGGCAATTGAAGCGGCCTTAATAGCTACAAAACGTGCACCAGGTTTGTTTAGAAAAAATTATGCATTCATGCATTTGCTTGGATATGACAAAACAGTTTATGAAAAAGAAAGAACCATCATTGAAGAGCAAATAAGGCACTTACCTAATTTAGTGATCATTGCATCGGATATTAGTAGAGATGCCATTAAAGTGGCTAAAATAAATGCTTCAGTAGCAGGCGTAGAAGATTTAATCGATTTCCAAGTTTGTGATTTTGAAGCAACTGAAATGCCTGAACCTGAAGAAGGTGCAGTAGTTATGATTAATCCTGAATACGGAGAAAGACTAGGCGAGGAAGTAGAATTAGAAGCAACCTATGCGCGCATGGGTGATTATATGAAAAATAAGTGCAAAGGAATGACCGGCTATATTTTCACTGGTAATTTAGAATTGGCTAAAAAAATTCGATTAAAACCAAGTCGTCGTATAGAATTTTTCAATGCAACCATTGATTGCCGATTATTGGAATATGAATTATATGCAGGAACAAAAAGGGTAGATAAAATCAACCAAGTTACGGATGAGGCTTAATACCTGAAATAAAACTGTTGAGCTAATACAGTTATATTAATCTCTTTTGCAAATATCAATTCTCCGTCTATCTGTATTGGCATTTCAACTTCGCAATTAATCTTGAATTCTTTTCCTAGTCTGTGCTTTACAATTGGAAGGTGCATGTGTTTTCCTGCTTTAATTTTTGGCAGATATATTAATCTTTTCCATACTGGCAGCGCTTCACATAAAACCATATCTAATGCTCCATCATTTATTTCTGCATTTGGCGCAATAAAAAAACTTCCACCTGCTCTTGAAGAATTTACAATCAATGCCAATAAGTATTTATTATGCATGATTTCATCTCCGGTTTGTATTAATAAATTTGGCTCCTTAAATCCAATAATTTTTATAATTACTGCCAATAAGTAACCAAAATACCCTCCTAAGAAACGAATGGCACTCATACTTTGTATTACCTCCCCGTCAAATCCAACACCCATACAATTTATGTATAATTTTTCATTTACAATTCCCGCATCAATTAATTTAGGGTTAGCATTGATTACTTGATTAAATCTAGCTTTTAAATTTCCATCTCCATATAGTTTCCAAGCAAAATCATTCCCAGTGCCCCCGTTAAATAATGCTAATGATAACTTACAATTGGGATATTTGTTTATAAAATAGTTAATAGTGCCATCACCTCCAATTATCCAACAATCAGAATAATGGGTTTCATTTAATGCTAAAGGCCATTCGTTTGAATATATAGTATTGGAAATTTTTAATAACACTAGTTGTGACGAAAGCCAATTAGCTACTAGCATAGCTTTACCACCGCCTGCTTTTGGGTTGGCTAATATTGCCACATTGGTTATGTTATTAGAAACACGCATTATGCATACAATAAATAAGGTTCAATAGTAGATCGCCATGCGTCTACCCTTAATAATTTTCCAATTTGTTGTAACCATTGTTGTAATGGTAAATCAAATATCTTTTCTGCATTTTCTATTCCCAACAATAATGACAAATGGTTTTCACCACTTGGATTTGCACTAGTAGGATAGGGCATCCATTTAAAATCTTGAGGATGTAAATCTCTTACTAATTTCATAATCAGCAATCCATTTAACACTGCATCAAAATGATAAGGATCTATTACTTTAATTCGTATTCCTTTGGTTTCCGTTGTTTTACCATTTAATGTTATAGGTAGTTTTAAGGTTTCTATTTTAAAATCTTCTCTTAAAATATTTTGCCAAACCATTGCCATAGCAGGAAGGTTAAACCATTCTGCACCAATCCATTCAAAGGAATAAGCAGTACCTCTTCCAACAGATACATTCGTTGCTTCAAAAAAACAAAGTCCTGGATACAATACGGTGGCTTCAATATTTTGCAAAGCTGGAGATGGTTTCACCCAATTCATATTCCAATCATAAAACAATTCATCTCTTTTCCAACCTTCACATTTTATAACAGTTAAATAGGCATTCAACGATTCTGTAATATTAAAATATTTTGCAAGTTCTCCAATTGTACATTGATGTTTAATGGGAATATTAAATCGTCCTATAAAACTTGTAACACTATCATCTAACATTGGCCCCTCGCTTAAAGATAAGTTGCCCCCTAAAGGATTTGGTCTATCTAATATAATTACTTGCTTATTGTATTTTGCAGCAGCCTCAATCCAATAGGTCATTGACCACAAATAGGTATAAAAACGAGTGCCTGCATCTGGTATATCAAAAAGCATTATATCAATAGCTTGAATATCATTTTCTGAAGGCATAAATTGCTCTCCATACAAGCTTATTACAGGAATGCCCGTAATCTCATCAATTACATTTGCGATACTTGCACCATCAATGCCATTTGCATTAATACCATGTTCGGGAGAAAATAATTGCACCAAATTGAAACCAGCATCTTGTAATGCTTTTCTACTTTTTATTCCATTATTTGTTGTTGCTGCATCATTCGTTAAAAAACCAATGCGTTCCTTTTTCCAATGAGGATGATTTGCTAGTATGTTATCAATTCCAAATTGTAAATGCATAAATTAAGTGATATGAAATTATGAAATGGCTTTAAAACCAGCATCCACTTTTAAGGCTTCAATTACATTGAAAATAATTGGGCATCTATCGTAATGCATATAGGTTGTAAATAACCTTTTATTAAAATCTGGGACATGAAAGGCAGGGAATTCTTTACATCCAGCAAAACGATGGCTATATACACTACAACTGTTTCCTACTAAAAAATGGCAGGGTATGGCATTTACGACCATTCTGCCTGATTCACCTTTGTCTAGGTACTTTTCATCAAATTCGGCCCTGGTTTGTCCTAAATGTGCGGATAAATGGTTGGCTTCAGCTTCGTCTATATTCACCATCAGACTTTTGCAGCAGTTGCCACAGTCGGTACATTCAATTTTAGGTGAAATGGCTTCGGAAAGCTCAAAAACGGCTTTATCTAAGCTTAAACTGTCCAAATTCCTTAAAAAATCCTGGAATTCAAGGTTTTCTGCTTCTAACTCAATTGCCTTGTTTTTTATGAATTCAAGGTCTACAATAGGATATGTTGCTTCGTTTTTGATGGGATAAAGATAATGCATAAATCCTTTTATCCACATTTGCCCATTTTTGCATCTTTTTAGATTGCTTAAGTAGGTTTGAGAATTAGATTTGCAGCTAGACTAGGGCATTTTATGCCCATAAAGTATTGATAATTATGGCAGAAGCAAAGATTGCATCAGAATATAACGAAGACTCTATTAGGTCATTAGACTGGAAAGAACATATACGTTTACGTCCGGGTATGTATATTGGAAAGTTAGGTGATGGTACAGCACCTGATGATGGCATTTACGTATTAATTAAAGAAGTAATAGATAACTGTATTGATGAACACACCATGGGTTATGGTAAGCAGGTAGAAATTTCTATTCAAGATAAAACCGTAACTATCCGAGATTATGGTCGCGGTATTCCCTTGGGGAAAATTGTAGACGTAGTTAGTAAGATCAATACGGGTGCGAAATACGATAGTAAGGCTTTCCAAAAATCGGTAGGTTTGAATGGTGTGGGTACCAAAGCAGTGAACGCATTAAGTGAGGATTTTACAGTAACTGCTTTTAGAGAGGGAAAGTGTAGATCCGCTACTTTTCAAAAGGGTCTTCTTATAAATGAGACTAAAGAAACAAAAACTACTGAGTCAAATGGTACTTTAGTATGTTTTACACCAGACTCAACGGTGTTTAAAAACTATCATTTCATTTACGAATATATTGAAAGTCAACTTTGGAACTATTGTTATCTGAATGCTGGTTTAGTAATTCATTTCAATGATAAAAAGTTTGTTAGTAAAAATGGTTTATTAGATTTATTAGAACGCAAAACCAATCCTGACGAATTAAGATACCCAATTGTACATTTAAGTGCTGAGGATATTGAGGTGGCTATTTCTCATAATAACGATTATGGTGAAGACATCTTCTCTTTTGTAAATGGTCAGTATACCACACAAGGAGGTACGCACCAACAAGCTTTTAGAGAAGCTTATGTAAAAGTAATCCGTGATTTTTATAAGAAAGATTATGAGGCTTCAGATATTAGGACAAGTATTGTGGCGGCTGTTTCAGTTCGTGTGCAAGAACCTGTATTTGAAAGTCAGACCAAAACTAAATTAGGCTCTCAGAACGTTGCTGATGGCGGCCCAAGTATGAAGAATTTTGTCACTGAATTTTTATCAAAAGAATTAGATAATTTCTTACATCGTAACTCGGCTGTTGCAGAGGCATTAAAAAAGCGCATAGAACAAAACGAGCGTGAACGTAAGGAATTGGCGGGTATAAAAAAGTTAGCCAATGAACGTGCGAAGAAAGCCAATTTGCATAATAAGAAATTAAGAGATTGTCGTGTGCATTTAAGCGATGATTTACCAGCAAAGAATAAGGAAATGTTTATTGCTACACAAAAAGCAAGTACCTTATTTATTACGGAGGGTGACTCAGCAAGTGGAAGTATCACTAAATCTCGTAATGTTGATACCCAAGCGGTATTTAGCTTAAGAGGTAAACCATTGAATGCATTTGGGTTAACAAAGAAAGTGGTTTACGAAAACGAGGAATTTAATTTATTACAACATGCCCTAAATATTGAAGATGGTTTAGAAGGCTTGCGTTATAACAATATTGTAATTGCAACAGATGCGGACGTAGATGGAATGCATATACGCTTGTTGATGCTTACCTTCTTTTTACAATTCTTCCCAGACCTAGTTAAAAGAGGCCACGTATTTGTTTTAGAAACTCCATTGTTCCGAGTGCGTAATAAACAAAAGACTATTTATTGTTACGACGAAAGTGAAAAACAAAAAGCAATTAGTGAATTAGGAAGCAAGCCAGAAATCACTAGATTTAAGGGTTTAGGTGAGATTAGTCCCGAAGAGTTTGGCAAGTTTATTAATGCTGATATAAAATTAGCACCAGTCATCTTGGAACAAGGTGATCATATTCAACATTTGTTGGAATATTATATGGGTAAAAACTCTCCTGAAAGACAAGATTTTATTATCAATAATTTAAAAGTAGAATTAGATAAAGCGCATGATACACTTAGTGTTTAACACAGCAGATATTGCTGCATTAGAAGCCGCCATTGAATTGGACGAGACCTTGTCAGGTAAAGTTATTGAGATAAAGGATGACTATGCTGTAGGTCCATTACAAGATATTTATGAAACCGAAGGTTATCAAGCACGTCGTGATTGGTGGTTGAAAGTTTTGGAGGCATCTCCATACGTGGATCAGTTAGATATCGTAGATGATAAATTAACGGTACATCAATTATCCAATGCATTAACTCATGACGAGAACGAAGTCATTTGGATATGGATGGGACAGAATGCGCATGATGTATCTGGCTATTACTGGTTCATGAGTCAGTTTAAAGAATACCAAGGTCGTATTCAAGTTTTGTATTTAAACAATCTTCCTTTCTTAAATGAAAAAGGACAATTGTTTTACCCAACTTATTTGAGTCAAATTCAACCTAAAGAATTTTTAAAAGCCAAGAAATTAGCTCGCCCTATTACTTTAAGTGAATTTGAATTAGATCCAGATGAGTGGAAGAAGTTATGTGTTGAAAATGAAGGTGTTCGTTTTTTAGAAGGTGGTAAAAAATTAGTCAGTTTAAATATTGGCTGCTACGACAAAGAGATTTTGTCTTTACTTACTAAGAACGCTCAAAAATTACCAAGTGCTTTGTCTAATATCATGGGAAAGTTAAAAGTGAAATTGGGTGATGCGTTTATTGTTTATCGTTTAAAGGCATTGGCCGATGAGGGTAAAATTGTTTTTGTAGGTGATTGGGCAAAAGGTTGGAAAGATATGGTCGTACAAATGCCAGGTGGATCAACAACAATTGTTGAAACTGTTGAAGCATAAATAATACAATAATGAGTGTAACAATTAGTTCAATAGATGTTAAAGCAGTAGATGAACGTGGTGCACTTCATTATTTTAGTACAGACCGAACAGGCGAATTTTTATTAGTCTATCGAAAAGCAGGAACGGTAAGTGGTCAGCATTACCATAAAGGCATTTCGGCTGGTAAAAATCCGGAAGACATGCTTTTAGTGCAAGGTTCAGCAACATTGCATTGGAAAGATTTGGATAAAAATACAGAGGAGACCGTAACCTTGAATGCACCCACTAGGGTTTTAATAAATGCCAATGTATGGCATGAGTTAACTGCAATCACGGATATTGTTTTTGTCGAATTAAATAGTTTAAAAGACGGTAGTGAAGACACTTATCGACTATAATGGTTCTAAGTAATTACAAATATGGCAAAAGAGAAAAATTTAAGTAGAGTAACGGAAAACGAATCGGGTGTTCAAGGGCAGTATAAAAACTGGTTCTTGGACTATGCATCTTATGTTATTTTAGAAAGAGCGGTACCTGCAATAGAAGACGGATTAAAACCAGTACAACGTAGAATCTTACACGCCATGAAGGAAATGGATGATGGAAGATTCAACAAAGTAGCTAACATCATTGGTCAAAGTATGCAGTATCACCCTCATGGTGATGCAAGTATTGGAGATGCATTGGTGAATATTGGTCAAAAGAATTTATTAGTAGAAACACAAGGTAATTGGGGTGATGTGCGCACGGGTGATTCAGCTGCGGCATCAAGATATATTGAAGCACGTTTAAGTAAATTCGCTTTGGATGTTGCATTCAATGCCAAGACTACAGAGTGGGCATTAAGTTATGATGGTCGTAAAAACGAACCTGTAACCTTACCAATGAAGTTCCCTTTATTGTTAGCACAAGGTGCTGATGGTATTGCGGTAGGTTTATCTACTAAAATTCTTCCTCATAATTTTAATGAACTATTAGAGGCAAGTATCAAACATTTAAGAGGACGTAAATTTGAATTATTGCCAGATTTTCAAACGGGTGGCATGATTGATGCTTCTAATTACAACGATGGTAGACGTGGAGGTAAAGTAAGAGTCCGCGCGCATATCGAAGAGTTAGATAAAAAGACTTTATTAATAAAAGACGTTCCATATAGTGTTACTACAACACAATTAATGGAAAGTATTACTAAGGCAAATGACCAAGGTAAAATCAAAATTAAAAAAGTAACCGACGTAACTGCTGCAGAAGTTGAAATTCAAATTGATTTAGCAACTGGCATTTCTCCAGATATAACTATTGATGCATTATATGCTTTTACTGATTGTGAAATAAGTCTTTCTCCAAATGCTTGTGTAATTGTTGACAATAGACCCCAATTTTTAGGCGCATCTGATTTGCTTAAATATTCGGTAGACCATACTAAAGCTTTACTAAAAGCGGAGCTTGAAATTCAATTAAAAGAATTAGAAGACAAATGGCATTTTACTAGCTTGGAAAAAATATTTTTCGAAGAAAAGATTTACCAAGAATTAGAGAAAAAACATTTGAACTGGGAAAAAGTAATTGATGCTATTGATAAAGCATTTGAACCATTTAAAAAGAAATTCAAAAAACCAATAGAACGTGCCGATTTATTAAAGTTGACTGACAAGCCTGTAAGACGTATTTATAAATTAGATATTGAAGACTTAATTCAACAAATTAAAGGAATCGAAGCTGACATTAAAGAAACCAAACATCATTTAGAAAATTTGGTTGACTATGCGGTTAGTTATTACGAGAACTTGCAAAAGAAATACGGAAAGGGTAAAGAACGTAAAACAGAGATAAAAGAATTTGATACTATCCAGGTTAAACAAGTTGCCATTGCAAATACTAAGCTTTACATAAATAAAGCAGAAGGTTTTATTGGCACTAGTTTAAAGAAAGACGAATTCCTTTGTGATTGTACCGACTATGATGATATTATTGCTTTTACCAAATCTGGTATCATGAAAGTGGTGAAAGTTTCAGATAAGGTATTTATAGGCAAGGATATAATACATGCTGCAGTATTCCAAAAGAACGACGAGCGTACTACCTATAATATGGTTTATGTAGATGGAGCAAGTGGAATTAGTTATGCAAAAAGATTTAATGTTACAGGTGTTACCCGCGATAAGGAGTACCCATTAGCTAAGAGTTTAGAAAAGTCCAAAGTGCATTATATGTCGGTGAATGCAAATGGGGAAGCTGAATCGGTTAAAATTATTCTAAGTCCAAATTGCTCTGCACGTATTAAAGAATTTGATTTCTATTTTGAAACTTTAGAAGTGAAAGGTCGAAGTAGTGTCGGCAATCAGGTTACTAAATATCCTATTAAAACAGTTCGTTTAAAAGAAGCAGGTAAGAGTACCTTGGTTGGTCGTAAGCTTTGGTTCGACGACAAGTTTGGCCGTTTGAATAATGAAGAAAAGGGTATCTACTTAGGCACTTTCGAAGACGAAAAATTATTGGTATTTACTAAGGATGGATATTATGAAGTGATAGACACCGAACAATCTCAAAGATTTGATCCTGAGAAAGTATTAAGTATTGAAAAGTTTAACCCTGAAAAGATTGTCACAGCTGTATACTTGGATAAAGACAAGCTTCAATTTAATATTAAACGTTTTAAGATAGAGACTACTACTTTAAGATCCCCTTTTAGTTGTATCAAGGAAGGTGATGGTAACTACTTAGCAGCAGTATCTACATCAATAGAGCCTATTTTAGTGGTGAATACAGGTAAAGGTGCTCAAATTAGAAAAGCAAAGTTTAAAGTAAGTAAGATTGTTGATATTATGGGTTGGAAAGCAGTGGGTACTAAACTGACCGACTATAATAAATCTATCGAAATGGAATGGGAAACCAAGGTAGTAATTAAAGATCCTAACGACGAACAACCAGAATTGTTCTAAATTTATAATTCGGGTTTAAAAACATAAAATAAAAGCCATGTCAACCATTAATGTAGGTCAATTTAATCTGATGCGCGTAGACCGTAAGGTAGACTTTGGTTTTTACATGGACGATGGGGCCGAAGGTATTTTATTGCCTAAACGTTTTGTGCCTTCGGGTTTACAAGTTGGTGATACAATTAGTGTATTTGTTTATCACGATTCTGATAACAGATTAATTGCTACTACACAAGAACCTTTTGCAGTTGTGGGGGATATCGCTGCATTAAAAGTTGTTGAGGTAACACGCCAGGGTGCTTTTATGGACTGGGGTTTAATGAAGGATGTATTTGTTCCAGCTTCTCAACAATTATCTACTATGCGCTTAGGAGGCAAGTATTTAGTGAAATTGTATATTGACAAGCAAACGGGAAGGGTAGCTGCAACGGAAAAAATTGACAATCAAATTAGCAATGACTTTTTAACGGTTAAGGAAGGCGAAAAAGTTAAAGTGCAGGTGTATCGTGAATCTGAAATTGGATATGTAGTAATTGTAAATCAAGTACACCAAGGATTAGTTTATAAAAATGAAGTATTTACACATTTACATATTGGTCAATTTATTGATGAAGCATTTATAAAGAAAATTAGAGAAGATAATAAGTTGGATATTGGTATTGGTAAACAAGGTGTTGAAAAACTAGATGGTGACCAACAAACTATTGTCAAGTTATTGAAATTACATAAAGGATTTTTGCCATACCATGACAAGTCAAGTCCAGAAGATATTTATGCATTTTTTGCTATGAGTAAAAAGGCATTTAAAATGAATGTTGGTATTTTATACAAGTCTAAATTAATCACTATCGAAGACGGTGGTATTCGTTTAGCACCTGAAGTACCCACTACGCCAGAGGCTTCAAATACGCCACCAACAGATGATGCTTCTCAGGATTAATTAATTTGCAAAGACTTATTTTTACAATAGATAATTATTAATATATGTCAAAGGAAGTTTATATCGTTGCTGCTGTTAGAACACCCATTGGTTCATTTGGTGGATGTTTAAGCAGTGTATCGGCAACTCAATTAGGTGGGATAGTTATTAAAGGAGCTATTGATAAAATTAATGTAAGTGGAGATTTGATTGATGAAGTGATAATGGGTTCTGTTATTCAAGCTGGATTAGGTCAAGCACCTGCAAGACAGGCTAGTAAAGCTGCTGGGTTACCTGATAAAGTAATTGCTACAACTGTTAATAAGGTTTGCGCAAGTGGCATGAAAGCGGTTGCAATGGCTACTCAAAATATACTATTAGGTGATGCTGATATTATCATTGCGGGAGGCATGGAAAGTATGAGCAATGTGCCATTTTATAATACAACACAAAGATGGGGTAATAAATATGGTGACATAACTATGCAAGACGGTTTGGCAAAAGATGGTTTAGTAGATGCATATGATAAAGTGGCGATGGGAAATTTTGCAGATTTATGTGCAAAGGAAAATAATATTACCAGAGCTGATCAAGATGCTTTTGCGATTGCTAGTTATCAAAAATCTCAAAATGCAATTGAAAAAGGACTTTTTGCAACCGAAATTATTCCGGTAACTATTCCACAACGTAAAGGAGATCCTATCGTTATTTCAAAAGACGAAGAACCTTTTAATGTAAAATTTGATAAGGTTTCACAATTAAACCCTGCTTTTAGTAAGGAGGGTACTGTAACTGCTGCTAATGCGAGCACTATGAATGATGGGGCTGCTGCTTTAGTATTAATGAGTGGTGAAAAAGTAAAAGAATTAGGTTTAAATCCTATTGCCAAAATAATTAGTTATGCCGATGCGGAACAAGATCCTAAATGGTTTACCACATCGCCTGCTTTAGCGATACCTAAAGCACTTGCCAAAGCAAATTTGACTACTGCTGATATAAGTGCATTTGAATTTAATGAAGCATTCTCGGTTGTAGGAATAGTGAATACACAATTATTACAATTGGATGCTACTAAGGTAAATATTAATGGGGGTGCCGTTTCATTAGGTCATCCCTTAGGTTGTAGCGGTGCAAGAATTCTGGTTACGCTAATTCATGTACTTCAACAAAATAATGGCAAATACGGTGCTGCAGCTATCTGTAATGGGGGAGGTGGTGCAAGTGCTGTAATTATTGAACGATTATAACGCAGCTTGTTCAATTACTTCGTCCATCATTATTCCATAATGGCTTTCGTCATACACACATGCTCCGTTCTTAATTAATATTACTTGAGGAGACTCATGATGTACTTGGAAAAATTCAGCAATAGCATTAGAAACATTTCTATAATTCAATAAGTCTAAATAATAAAAATCAATCGTTTCGGGTGCTTCTGCACGTTCAAACCTTGAAAATGCCATTTTAGATATACTACATGTAGCACTATGCTTGAATATAAGCTGTGGCTTATTATTAGATGCCTGTTTAATTTGTTCTAATTGTTCAATAGAAGTAAGTGGTAACCAATTCATAAGTAATTATTAAGGTTCAAAATTATACATTTTAAATGGACTAAAATGTGATATTTCGCACAATTTACTTGTCAATTATGTTTAACTTCGACAAATAATAATTTTTATGTCATTAGAACTTACCAGACCCATTTGCTTTATAGATTTAGAGACAACAGGTATTAATGTTAGTACCGATAGAATTGTAGAAATTGCCATTGTGAAAATTGGTATAGATGGTTCTAAACAAATAAAAAGAAGATTGGTTAATCCAGAAATGCCTATTCCAAAAGCAAGTTCAGATGTACATGGTATTACCGATGAAATGGTAAAAGATGCTCCCAGTTTTAAAGCTATCGCCAACGAGATTAAGCAATTTATGGAAGGTGCAGATATTGGTGGATATAATAGCAATCGTTTTGATGTTCCTATGTTGAATGAGGAATTTTTAAGATCAGGTATAAGTGTTGATATAGAATCTAGAAAATTATTGGATGTGCAAAAAGTGTTTCATATGATGGAGCAAAGAACCTTAAGTGCAGCATATCAATTTTATTGTCACAAAACATTAGAAGACGCCCATACAGCCGAAGCTGATGCTACTGCTACCTGGGAAATTTTAGAAGCACAAATTGAGCGATATCCTCAAATTGGTAAAACAGTTGAATCTATTGTAAAATTCACCGGAGAGGATCAAATCATTGACTTTGCCCGTAGACTTGTTTATGAAAACAATATTGCCGTTTTTAATTTCGGTAAGCACAAGGGAAAGCCTGTAACACAAGTACTTAGAGAAGAGCCACAGTATTATGATTGGATGATGAAAGGTGATTTCGCTTTACACACAAAGCAGAAATTAACAGAAATTCTGAATAAATCCATATTAAATAAATAATTTATATTAATCTTTTTGTAATTTTATCACTACTCATATCCCCCAAATCAAGTGAAGAAAATTGTATTAATACCAACTTATAACGAAAAGGAAAATATCGAAGCTATTATTGCTGCAGTATTGTCTTTTGAAAGTGGTTATCATATTTTAGTTATTGACGATGGTTCTCCCGACGGAACTGCTGATATTGTTAGAACCATCATGCTACAAAATCCAGAGCGAGTGCATATTGAATGTCGATCTGGCAAACTTGGTTTAGGAACAGCCTATATTCATGGATTTAAATGGGCTTTAGCTAATGGATATGATTACATCATTGAAATGGATGCCGACTTTTCACATAATCCTAATGACTTAGACAGATTATGTGCTGCTTGTGATGCTGGTGCTGATGTAGCAGTTGGAAGTAGGTATGTAAAAGGTGGTGCAACAGAAAACTGGCCTTTAGATAGAAAAATCTATTCACAAGGCGGCTCTGCTTACACAAGAATCATTACAGGTATGCCTGTTAAAGATCCTACAGCTGGCTTTGTTTGTTACAAAAGCAAAGTCCTCGCTTCCATTAATTTAGATAATATTAAATTTATTGGATACGCGTTTCAAATTGAAATGAAATTTGCTTCTTGGAAATTAGGTTTCAAAATTAAAGAAGTGCCCATCATTTTTATAGATAGAAAAATTGGGGTCAGTAAAATGTCAAAGGGTATTATTAAAGAAGCCATTTTAGGTGTATTAAACATGCAATGGCTTTCGGCAACTGGACGCTTTATCAAGTTGATTAAAAAATAATACGCTAGTTACAATAATAATTTTAAAGGATTAACTAGCCATATTAGAATTCCCAAATAAATCCAAATGTTGGTGTAATGAATACTTGATTGTTGTCAAACAATATTGGTATAGCATTAGATCCATCTTTCTTAACCGCGTTTCCATCTGTAGTTTTAAAAGTTCCATCAGGATTTGCTGAGAATACATAAAAAGGGGGTGCAACCGATTTAGCTCCATAAAAATTGGTAATGTCTAAGAAAAAATCAAGCGTTGTTTTCTTATAGTTGTATTTTTTATCGATTCTAATATCTGCAGAATGATATGCTTTGTTGTTTAAGCTATTCAATTTGTTGAAATCGAAAATTCCCATTCCCAATGTTGCAAAATTTAATTTACTTAAATTCATATCATACGGTGTATATGGTGTTCCTCCTTGGTATCTAAACTTAATCCCCATTTCCCAATTCTTATTAAACTTATAACCACCTGTCATACTAATCAAATGGGTATTTTGCCAAGCACTTGGGATATATACACCAAGGGTATTGGTATACTCACTTTTGAAATAGCTATAGCTTACAATGCCAAAAAAACGATCTGTTAATTTTTGTTGTGCAAAAAGTTCAAATCCATAGCTTTTGCCTAAACCAGTTGTCGCTATAGGTTCGTTTCCTAAAATATTAAAGTCCGCACCCAAATTACTAAGGCTTACTCCTTTGTTAATACTTAATGGAACGTTATTATATTTTTTATAAAAAACTTCGGCAGTAAATCGAGTTGCTTCAGAAGGGATATATTCAATACCAGTAACATAGTGTGTGCTTGAAGTATAATTTGCATCCTGATTTACTAAAACACCTGTATTATCTTTAAAGCCAAGCGCTGTATTAGGTGTTAATTTGAAATATTTTCCTATAGATGCATTTACTGTAAGTTCATTGTTTAGGACATAACTTAAACTCACTCTAGGGGAAACTCTTTTTAACCAATCATTGCCATCTTTAGTAAAGCTATTTGCGTCTGTTCTTAAACCTGCACTAATACCTAATCTATTATCAAAAGCTTTTTTCCCAATTTGTATAAAAGCCCCATATTTATTATAGGATAAATTATTTGCGTAATGTATTGTTAAAGCATTGTTGATAGGATTAATTCCACCTAATGATGTTAAACTATTATATTGTAATAATTGATTGGTATTATTGTCATATTCAATGTTTTGAATATTAAATCCAGTTGTCCACTTAAATCCAACAATACTTTTAGTTAAATCCCATCTTAGATTATTTCCACTTTCGTTTGAAGTATAATCCAAGGTCTTTTCTCCTTTATCTGGCCCTAAATTGTTTTGATATTTTTCATTCACATTATGTAAATGATTTCTGCTAATACTTAAATTCCAATATCCCTTGTCAACTAATTTTTTTAAGGAAGCACCAACTGTATAACTCCATTGATTAATTGAAGGCCCCGCATTTAATACATAAATTTTTTCAGGTGTCGCTTTTTGAGGTGCAGCAAATGCAAATTCATCAATGGCACCAACACCAAGTATAGTAAGCGTTGTTTTGGGATCAATGATATGTGTAACCTTAAATTGAAAATCCCAATAATTTGGACGAATTGGTAAATCCAATGCTTTAAATAAAAACTGTAAATAACTTCTTCTTGCAGAAAGTAGATAAGTGGTTTTGCCAGATTTATTTAAAGGCCCGTCTAATGTCGAAGCAATTTCAGTTGCCCCTAATCTAACATTTCCTTGTACTTTTTCTGCATTCCCTTTTTTTTGTTTGAATTCAAATACAGAAGATAAAGCATTGTCGTATTTAGCATCAAAAGCTGATGATGACAACTTAACCTCGTCTATAAAGGAAACGTTTAATATACCTTGTGGGCCACCAGCACTTCCCTGTGTGGTAAAGTGATTAATTACGGGTATTTCAATACCATCTAAATAGAATACATTTTCATTGGCTGCACCACCACGTACAATGATATCATTTCTAAATCCAGCTCCTGTGCTAGCCGAACCAGTTACTCCAGGTAGTGTTTGGACAACTTTGGATATGTCAAAATTACCTCCTGGGTTAGATTTTATTTCTTCGGCTGTTAATTTTTGGATACTTAAGGGTGTTTCCAATGTTGCTGCTCGAACAGATTTTTTAACATTCCCAACGGTTACCACTTTTAGCGTGAATTCCTGTGGGATGAGTTCAATACTATTACTAGTGATATTTCCAGAGCTTACAATCACATTATAAAGGGTATAAGCAATACTCCCATAAGAGTTAACAGTCAATTGATATTGTCCAGTTGGAATAGACTTAAAATTATACTTACCTAAGCTATCTGTTGTAGTTACAAATTTTGTGTTTATTAGCTTCACTACAGCACCACCTATTGGTTTTTGTGTATTCTTATCCAATACCTCTCCAATCAAACTTCCACTTTGTTGTGCAAAGCTTGAAATTTGTATAAATAGCAGTAAAACAATCATATAAAAACGACTCATTTATTCCAACATTTTAATAAATTACATAACAAATTATTGTTCAGAAAGTTGTCAAATTTATAAAATAAATTTATTATATGAAAAATAGCCTATTAGGGTTGTTCTTATTGTGTTTTTTTACTGGTTTTAGTCAGAAAAAAGTGCTTGACCATACGGTATATGATAGTTGGCAATCAATTAAGGAAGTAGTTGCTCAACAACAGGGTGAATTTGTCGCTTATACTATTACTCCACAGGAGGGAGACGCTGTTTTAGTAATAAAAAACATGAAGGATTTTTCTGAAATAAGAATAGATCGTGGTACTAAACCAGTATTTACAGAAAATGGGCAATTTTTAGTAGCTAAAATCAATCCCTTATTTGCAGAAACAAGAAAGGCAAAGATTGACAAAAAAAAGCCAGATGATATGCCAAAAGATAGCTTGGTTATAGTTAATTTATCTAACAACAATATTGAAAAAGTTGCTTCTGTAAAAAGTTTCCAATTACCTGAGCATGGAAATGATATGGTTGCTTATTTAAAAGATAAAAAAGGGGACATCAATAAAGAGGGTTCTGAGTTGGTATTTAGAGATTTAAATAGTGCCTCTTTTAGAACCTTCAACAATATTGCAGCTTATAGTATTCACCCAAAAGCCATGGGCTTAGTGATGTATCAAGTTAAGACCAAAACAACGAGTGCCAAGATATTATTAGCTTCAATTGCAGACACAAATACAACCGAGATTAGCAAAAACTTTAATAGTGCTACTGGTTTTGCATGGGACGAAGAAGGAAAGAAGTTGGCATATTTAATTGAACAAGATAGTACTGACAAAGCTTTACAAAAAAACTATAGCCTAGCGTATTATAATTTCAATTCAGACAGTTCCATAAGAATAGTTGAAAAAACGAACGCAAATTTACCTGCAAATTATACTATTGGTGCTGACAGAAAATTAATATTCAGCAAGTCTGGTCATATTTTGGAATTTGGTATACAACCTATTTTACCTATCAAGGATACCAGTTTACCTGAATTTGAACGTGCAAGTTTGGATATATGGCATTACGGAGATGCTAATTTACAGCCTGTTCAATTAAAGAATTTAGAAGCTAGTTTAAAAGCAACTGAAACAGTTTTATACAATACTAATAATGCACAAATTACGTATTTAGGTAAAATCAAGGAGCGTGATTTAATCAATACTAAGGAAGGTGATGGTGCTTATACTTATGCAACATTGGATTCCAACTATACGATTGCGAGTCAATGGCAAGGGTATAGTTTAAAAGATATTTACGCTATCCAAAATGACAATGCAAAAAAGCAATTGATTCAAAAAGGATGGAAGGGTAATTTAATTTCAAGTGCTTATGATGGTTCTATGCTTGTTTATTATGATGAGCCGAAAAAAACATACAATGCATATAAGGCTAGTTCTGGCAAGCAAACTTTGATTGCTAAGGACATAAAACATGCATTATTTGATGAAGATAACGATGTACCAGATGACCCAAATGCATATGGAATCGCAAAATGGTTAGATAACAATGAGCAATTAATCATTTACGATAGATATGATTTATGGCTAGTGGATGCCAATGGCATTAAACCCTCCATACAATTAACCAATGGAAGAAAGAATAAAATTAGTTATCGTTTTGTGGAGACGGACTTGGAGCGTAAATATTTAAAATCTGATGCAACTATATTAATTAAAGGTTTTAATGAAACTGATAAATCAGAATCTATAGCTAGTTTAAAATTGGACACTAAGCAACTTTTTGTAATCAATACTTTCCCAATGCATTTAACTACCATTGTTGCTGCTAAAAAAGCCAATAATATATTTGTGATGCAAGAAGATGAAAAAACATCTCCTAATATTTATCATTATCAGCTTAATGATAATGTACAAAACCCAAATGCGATTTCAAATATCAATCCACAACAAGCCAATTACAATTGGATGAGTTCACAAATTGTTAAATGGAAAGCATATACTGGTAAAACGACTGAAGGTGTTTTATACTTACCTGAAAACTTTGATCCCAAAAAGAAATACCCAATGATTGTTTATTTTTATGAAAGAAACAATCAAACGCTTCATAACTATTTACCTCCTGCACCTACTGCTTCAAGATTAAATATTCCTTTTTTCGCGAGCAGAGGATATGTAATATTCGTTCCAGATATTTGGTATCAAAAAGGGTATCCTGGACAAGGAGCGTATGATTACATTTTAAGTGGTACAAGGGCTATGATTCAAAAAGGATTCATTGATAGTACAAAAGTTGGCTTACAAGGACAAAGTTGGGGTGGATATCAAATTGCCTATTTAATTACCAAAACAAAATTATATGCTGCTGCTTGGGCAGGTGCGCCAGTTGTAAATATGACAAGTGCGTATGGTGGTATTAGATGGGGCACAGGTATTAACAGACAATTTCAATACGAGAAAACGCAAAGTAGGATAGGTGCAAGTTTGTGGGAACGTCCCGATTTATATATTAAGAATTCCCCATTATTTTCTTTGCCTGCAGTAACTACTCCATTGGTAATTATGAGTAATGATGCCGATGATGCTGTGCCTTGGTATCAAGGAATTGAATACTTTACAGCAATGCGTAGATTAAATAAAAAAATGTGGATGTTGGTGTATAACAACGAAGCACATAATTTAATAGAGCGTAAGAACAAAAAGGATATTCAAATTAGAGAACAACAATTCTTTGATCATTATTTGAAAGGAGATAACATGCCTACTTGGATGAGCACAGGTGTTCCGGCAATTATGAAAGGTCGTGATTGGGGATTACACTAAACGTATTGAAACCATTGTCTGTTGGGATCCCAGTTTTCAAATGCTTTAGCAACGGCAGATAAAAATTGGGAACCTACTGCACCGTCAACAATTCGATGGTCGTAACTCATGGACAAGTACATCATATGTCTAACCGTGATAGCATCTCCTTGAGGCGTTTCTACCACTACTGCACGCTTTTTAATGGCACCTAATGCTAATACAGCAACTTGCGGCTGATTAATAATTGGCGTTCCCATTAGGCTTCCGAATGTACCTACATTGGTTACGGTAAAAGTGCCGCCTTGTGTATCTTGAGGTCTTAATTGATTATTTCTTGCTGCATTTGCCAAGCCATTTACAGCTTTACTTAATCCAACAATACTTAATTGGTTGGCGCCTTTAATTACAGGAACAATTAAATTTCCAGTAGGTAGGGCAGTAGCCATTCCAATATTGATATCTTTCTTGTAAATAATTTGATCGTTTTGTAAACTACTATTTACAATTGGGAATTTTTCTAAAGCAGCAGCAATACATTCAAAGAACATTGGCGTAAATGTAAGTTTTGTGCCCTCTCTTTTTTCAAATAATTGTTTTACTTTCTCTCTCCACACAACCATATTGGTAACATCGGCTTCTACAAATGATGTTACATGCGGACTTGTTTGAACACTATCCACCATATGTTTAGCAATCAACTTACGCATTCTATCCATCTCTACAATCTCAGTATTGCCAGTGATAATTACCTCATCCGGATTCGCAATTTTAGCCGAGCTAGATTGTGCCATAAAATTACCTTGGTCACTTAATAGTTGATCCAAAGGTTTGCTTGGTGTACTTGTTTGTGTAGGTACAACTGGTATGGCATTTATAGGCTGAGATGCAACCGGAGTTGATGTAGTAGTTGTTTGTATTATTGCTGGTAAAGTACCTGCTTTTTTAGCAGCTACATAATTTAGAATATCTTTTTTTGAGACCCTTCCTTGACTACCCGTGCCATTTATAAATTGTAATTCGTGTAAACCTACTCCTTCACTTTGAGCAATATTGAGTACCAATGGAGAATAAAATTTAGTCTCACCAGTAACGGGAGCTTCCATTTGAACCGGTGCACTTGGAGCTGGTGTAAAAGGAACTTCTACAACTTGTTTAGTTTCAGTAACAGGTGCATTTACTATTGGAGTAGTAACTTGTGTAGATTCAGTTGTTTGAATTGGGTTTGAAATAGGAGCAATAGGTTTAGCAGGTATTTCATTTGTTCCAGCAGTTTCAATTCTTGCAATAACAGTTCCAATAGGAACCACCGCATTTACTTCAAATAATATTTCTTTAATAATTCCACCAACAGTAGAAGGCACTTCGCTGTCCACTTTGTCGGTAGCTATATCTAATAAATTCTCATCAAGATTAATAGAATCACCTACTTGCTTGTACCATTTTAAAATGGTCGCTTCCATTATACTTTCACCCAGTTTAGGCATCACCAAATCAACAAGAGGCATATGGGGTAATTTTAAGCAAAAATAGGACTAAATCTTATTGATTATTAACAACCTAAGTAAATTTATAGCTTGGTTGGCAGTAACCTCAATATTGCGTAATCGATCAAATCTTAGATAAAACACTTTAGAAACCACTTTTTCTTTGTTTGCAACCCCAATCCATACCATTCCAAGGGGTTTTTCGTCAGTTTGACCTGATGGGCCCATGATTCCACTAACCGAAACTGCATAGTCGGTATTCATCTTTTCTCTTACCGATTTTGCCATTTGCTCCACAGCTTCTTGGCTAACAGCCCCAACAGTATGTAAAATATCATCCGATACGTCTAAGAATTCAGTTTTTATACGGTTATCATAACTAATAATACCACCCGTATAAAACTGAGAGGAACCACCATGTTTAGATAGTAAATGACCAATATAACCTCCTGTGCAACTTTCGGCGGTTGAAACAGTTTGGTGCTTTTCTTTAAGTAGTCGTCCTACGACCACTTCCATATTTTCGTCTTTATCTGTTACCAAATATTCTCCAACTGCAAGTATAAGTTTAGCAAACTGTTCGTCGATATTGATTTTCAATTGATTTTCATCAATTCCTGTTGCTGTTAAACGTAATCTAACCATTCCAAAATTTGGCAAATAAGCCAATTTGATATCAGCTGGTAAAGCGTTTTCAAAATCAGCTATTTTTTCAGCTAAAAAGGATTCTCCTAAACCTGCCGTTAATAAGGTTCTATGTATAATTGGTTTTGTAGAAAAGTGTTGCTGAATTGTTGGAACTACATGTTTATCTGTTAGAAATCTCATTTCATGTGGTACTCCCGGAAGTGAAAAATAATAAACATTATCTTTTTTAAACAACATACCTGGTGCCGTACCTGTTTCATTAAACAACACTTCACAAACATCAGGCACTTCGGCTTGCTTACGATTACGCTCAATCATCGGACGCTTATGTTTATTCACAAAAATGTCCGTAATATGATCTAGGGTAGGTTGGTGTACAATTAACTTCCCTCCAAAATATTCATTTAATAAAGGCTTTGTAATATCATCTGCTGTAGGCCCTAAACCCCCAGTCATAATAATAATATTACTCTGTTTAGCAGCAGTTTCTAAAGCAGTTACTATGGCATCCTTTGAATCTCCAACTGCTATTCTGTTTTTTACAGCAACCCCAATTGAGTTAAGGGCTTGAGCAATATAAGCACTATTAGTATCAATCACTTGACCAATTAATAGCTCATCTCCAATAGTAATAATCGACGCATGAATTGAATTCATTCAATAGGAATTAATTAGGCTGCAAAGTAAACCAAAATAATCTAAAATTGGGGGATTTTAACTAAAATAGGGGCTCAGTTTTTCTCTTAAAAGTGGTGGCATTTCTGCTCGTTTACTCATATCCTTATCCATAAAATACAATTTAACTATTCCTATGGTCAACAATTTACCAGACTCATTATAAACTTCCTGATCAAACTGTATACGATGATCTGTAGGCAAGGTTTTGATAGATGATTTAATGGTCAACAAATCGTCATATTTGGCAGGTCTCAGGTATTTTATGTTTAATTCAACAACAGGCAACATAATGCCCATATCTTCAATTGTTTTATAGCTAATACCTAGCGCACGTAGGCTTTCGACTCTGGCTACTTCAAAGTACTGAGCATAATTGCCGTAGTAAACAACATTCATAGGATCAGCTTCGGCATATCTAACTCTTACAGTTGTGCTGTGTTCGTACATATAATAGTGATTTATTGTATTTGTTGACAAATTTACGCAATCAATCTGTTTTTCCACAATATGTCTATTTAACCTAACGTTGTATAAAGAGGGCTTAATTTTAGGATATTATTAAACATGTTCTATATGTTACAAAATCGAATTGCTTCAATTTTTACCTTTTTCTCGGTCTTTGCTTGTCTTTCTATTCAGTTAGCTTATGGACAAACAATGGATTACAAACATCCAATGGAATCTGTGTTTGAAAAAGGTTTACATGCTTTAAAACAAGGTGATACTTTAACTGCTTATCAATATATACAATCGGCTCATACTTTTTCTCATCAACAAGAAGATGTTAATTATTACTACCATCTTTTATCATTAGCCTTAGATAAACCAGTTGCGGATATAAATGCAACTAAATGGATTGAATCAACAAGCAATCGAATTTATAAGTCAAGATTGTCTTTTAACTTAGGCAAATATTATTTCAGAAAACATTCCGACAACAAGTCATTAGAATGGTTTACCCATGTTAGTATTGATGACTTGGAGAATCACGAAATTGTTCTAATGAAATACGAGCAAGGCTATTTACATTTTAAGCTAGGCAATTGGGATAAAGCAACAACTTTATTAAATTCAGTTAGGCAGATACCAGACAATCCTTTTTATACTGACGCTAATTATTATGCAGGTTTTATAGCCTTAGAAAAAAAAGAGTTTAATACTGCACTTAAATATTTTCAAATTGCCTCAATCAATAAGGCTTATAGTAAATTAACCCCTTTTTACATTAGCCAGCTTTATTATTTTTTAGGAGACATTAATGCTGCAATGCAAAACTGCGAGAAGGCGCTTTCTACACCAGGTCAATTTTATGAACTTCAGTTAAAACAATTATTGGGGCATTTGTTATTTGAGAAAAAAGAGTACGCAAAAGCATTGCCTTATTTAGCTGGATATGTAGCCGTTCAAGACAAAGTTGACCCACAGGATTTATATCAACTTTCATTTTGTTATTTTCAAGCAAAGGAATGGGATAAGGCAATACCTGGATTTAAGGATCTAGCAAATGTTGAAGATTCATTAGGCCAAAATAGTATGTATTTATTGGCAACTTCTTATTTGAATGTAAACAATAAACAAGGCGCTAAAAATGCCTTTATGATTTGCTCCTCAAAAAGTTTAAATCTTTCTCAAAAGGAAATATCCTTATTCAATTATGCTAAACTTACTGCAGAATTAAAAGAATATAGCAATGCTGTAAATACTTTAGATAAGTTTATGACTGCTTATCCTCAGTCTGTTTATGCCGAAGAAGCAAAATCGTTATGGATTACTTCCTTAACATTGAGTAATAATTTTGTACAGGCATTAGAAGCATTTGAGAGTGTTGAAAAGCCATCAGCTGAATTATTGAAATTATATCCTAATATTTTATACGGCCGATCAACTGTTTATATTAATGATGGACAAGTTGAAAAAGCTTATAACTTATTGAATCAATTATTAAACACACCATACAATGCTAAGGTGCTCCCACAAACTCAATTCTGGATAGGGGAGCTTTCCTACAAAATGGGAAGAATAAATGAGTCCATTGAAACTTTAGAACGTTTTTTGATTGATCCTATTGAAATGGGCGAAGTAAATCAACGTCATGCTAGGTATACTTTAGGTTATTGTTATTTAAAGAAAGGGGGGTTTCAAAAATCGTATGAAAATTTCCAATATGTAGCCAATCATAATCATTCCAATATGATTGATGCCTATCAACAAGATGCATTTGTTAGACTTGCCGATTGTCAAATGATGTTGAAACAGTTTAAAGTTGCATTACAATCCTATCAAAAAGTAATTGATGCAAAATGGGTGTATACCGACTATGCTACTTTACAAAAAGCGATTATTCAGGGTGGAATGGGTCAAATTAATGATAAAATCAAAATTTTAAAAGAATTTGATACCCAGTTTCCTAATTCAGGTTACATTAATGATGCTTTCATGGAATTAGCAGATACCTACTCTAATCATGAAAACTTTCAAGAAGCAATTGCACCTTTAACTAAGGTTTTATTAGATAAGGAAGCAAAAAGTTACTATCCACAAGCATATTATAAATTAGGTATTGTTTATTTCAACTTGAATAAAAATCAAGTTGCGCTGCAAACATTCAAAGACTTATTTACTGCTTACCCTAAGTCGACTGAAACCGATAATTCTATTGAATTTGTAAGGAATATTTTTATTGAAGATCAAACGCCAGAACTATTTGTTCAATTTATGAATGACTTTAATAGACCACTCTCAAATAATGAGCAAGACTCCTTAACTTATAGAGCTTCTATTATTAAATATGAACAGAAAAAATACAATGAAGCTGCTCAAGGTTTAAGTAAGTATCTATTCCAATTTCCAAATGGCAAATATCAATTAGATGCCAATAATATAGTAGCAGAAATTGCTTATTCTTTACAACAATATGATACAGCAGCATTATATTTTGGGAAAGTAGCTAATCAATCTCCCAACAAATTTGCAGAAAGAGCTGCTCTATTAGCAGCTAGATTAAATTATTTTAATCTTAAACAATACGAGCTAGCTGAAAAATATTTTACCATATTAACTGGCATTGCTACTCAACAAGAAAATAAAAATGAAGCCTTAAAAGGTTTATTAAGATGTCAATATAAAAATGAGAAATGGGCTGATTGTGCTAAAATAGCAACTCAAATAATTCAAGATAAAACATCGGCCACCGATGATTTATTAATGGCAAATATGGCTTTGTATCACAATAGTGTAATGAACGGTGATACTTCTGGTGCTATTCAATTATTAAATAAGACTATCAAATACAATACTTCTGTAATTACTGCTGAAGCACATTACTTACTTGCAAAATTATACTTAGATGAAGGGAAATTTGCTTTAGCCGAAAAAACATCTTTTGAAGTGATTAAAAAGCAAGCTTCCTATGAATACTGGGTCACTAAAACGTACTTGTTGCTTGGTGATATATATGTTGCTCAAAAAGACAATTTTAATGCAATAGCAACTTATAAAAGTATAGCTGAAAATGCTACAATCGAAGATTTAAAGATAGAAGCTAGTAATAAATTAAAATTATTGGTGGATAATTCAAACAATAAGTAAACAATGAATATGAAGCAGCTATTTAAATATATACTATTAACTTTCACACTTTTTTATACAATTTCACCAACTTTTGCTCAAAAGAAAAAAAAGCAACATACGGTGAACACTTCAAAGAAAGCGAAGACAAGTAAAACTAAAAAAGTAACTAGTAGCAAAAAAGTGAAAAGTGCAAAACATAAAGTAAAGGTTAAAGTGGAACAATTTGATGAAGTAGCCAACCTAAATACTTTATTAAAAAATGCGAATGCTGATTTAAAAACCAACAAATCGGATTCAATACCTGAAAAAGTAGTTACAATCTTATCCGCATTTAAGCCACAATTAAAGAATGTTGCCAAAATTGGATTTGACAATGCGAGTGCACAAACTGATACAAATAGCCTTAATCTAAGCTACCAAGTACCTAGTCAAAACTTATCGTTTCATTATCGTCCTATTTCTTTAGTACCAAGAGCGTATAAAACTGACTCTTTTAACTATTTTAAGAAAATTGTTACTGCTAAAGTAGGGTATGGCAATTACTTACATCAATATTTAAATTTGAACTTTAATACAATGGATGCTTATAATAACAGCCATTCATTTGAATTTACTAATGAATCAGTTACTGGTACGCACCATTTACAAAGCATGCATGATTTAGGTATTAATTACTTAGGAGATATTATAATCAATAACAATAATCATATTGAAACACAGGTTTTCTATAAACAAAGCGCTAAATATCGCTATGGATTAGTGCCCGATGAAACTATTTTACCTTTCTCAAATTATCGACAAAACATTTTTCATTCAGGTGCTTCATTTAGTTTAATGAAATACAATTCCGAACATTCATTAATACATTATAAGCCATCATTAAATATTGAACATTTTGAAGGCTTGGCTGGTGCAACCAATAACTGGTTATATTTCAAAAGCCCAATGCATATTGATTTAAAACATGAAATGAAATTAAATTTCAATATTTCATATAGCTTAAATCAATTTAACCCAACAACGTCGATACATAATAAAAATACTGAATTAAGATTTGATCCATCTATTGAATTTAATAAATTGAATAGTGAGTTTATTATTGGCATGAGCCCAACCGTAGAAAATAGTGAATTCAAATTATACCCAATTCTTGAATTTAAAAAGAAGTTAAAAGATACTAGTTATACTTTAACAGCTGGTTGGCACACACATACTATTAACAACCAATACACTTCCTTGGTAAGTATGAATCCTTGGATTGCTGTACCTACTCATATTGAAATGACTACTAAGGAACAAAAATTTGTTGAAGTAGCAGTAAACGCGGGTAAACGATTAAACTATGGATTCACTTTTTCTTTAAATAATTACAAGGACTTGCCGCTATTTAATAAATTAATGAATACCAACAGAAATAGTTTTGGATTACTTTACAATACGATATTTGAAAAGAAAGCGACTACTATCGAACTAGAAGCTCAATTGAGATATCAGTTTAGTGATAAATTATTAGTGAAGAATAACTTTAAATACATTCAATTTAATTCATTAGAAGAGAATGCAAAACCTTGGGGTATTTTGCCGCTTACATTAAGTTCTACTTTTAGTTGGATTCCTAGTAATAAATGGATAGTTGATGCTGGCTTACAATATTGGACAGGTGCAACTGTGTTTAATGAATCATCCATGCCTTATGATTTAAAAAACACTTTAATTTTAAATGCAGGGTTTACTTATAAATTAACACAAAATTGGAGTACTTGGATAAAAGGCGAGAATTTATTAGACAAACCATATGAACGTTGGGCAGATTATCCTTCATTAGGCGTTCAATTAATGGCTGGTGTCGTATATTCGTTTAGAAAATAACCATGATAAAACATTTAGTACAATATTTTATTCAAAATGACCATTTAGACCTACCAGGTGTAGGAGCTATTAAGTGGAGTAAACAAGAAGCTTTCTGGAAGGAAGGTGTACTTATTGCGCCTAAAGAACAGATTGTTTTTGATCCAATCTCTAGTAAGCCTTCTAAACAATTTTATAACTTTCTTGCGGACGAATTAGGGATTTCTACGGACCAAGCGATGCTAAAATTTGAATCCTTTGTCGAAAATTTTACATCACAAACTATATCAGATTTAGTTTTAGGTAATATAGGTACCCTTCATAAAAATGCTTCTAAAATTACTTGGGAATCAAATTTTGATGATAAAGCATATTATAAAGACTTAGACTTGTCTAGCACTGCTCAATCTCAATTTATAGCAAATCAAAATGCTGGCTTATATAATGATAAATGGTGGATTTGGTCATTGTTAATTGCACTATTGGCTGCAGGTTTAATTGTATATAAATATTATTAGTATGCAACCATCAGTTACAACCTGTCCAATTTGCCAAAATCAAACTATTCAAGTATACTTGAATACACAAGACTATTCCTTAACACAGGAACTGTTTGATATTGTAGTTTGTTCAAAATGTAATTTTCATTTTACAAATCCAATTCCTTCTAAAGATATTATTGCTCCTTATTATAATTTCCCAGCTTATATTTCTCATACCGATGTGAAAGAAGGCTGGATGAATAAATTATATCACCGAGTTAGACAACATACTTTATTGCAAAAGACTAATTGGGTGCAATCGCTATTTACTGGACACAAAGGTCAGCTATTAGAAATAGGAGCGGGCACTGGTGCTTTTGCAAATTCAATGATTAAAAAAGGCTGGAAGGTGACTGCCTTAGAACCAGATGAAGCTAGTAGGGCTAGGGCCTTGGCTAATTATAATTTAAATTTATTGCCCCTAGATACTTTATATACTTTACCTGAACAAAAATTTGAAGTGATTACTTTATGGCATGTACTTGAACATGTCCATGATTTAAAGGCTTATATGGTGGCATTTAGTAAACTACTTAAACCTAATGGCCGATTAATTATAGCTGTTCCTAACCTAACTTGTTTTGACGCTAAATTTTACAAAAAATATTGGGCTGCATATGATGTGCCTAGACACTTGTACCATTTTTCTCCAGCCACCATGCAGTTGTTATGCAAAATTAATAAAATGCAAGTAGTGCAATTTAAACCAATGTGGTTTGATAGTTTTTATGTAAGCTTATTAAGTGAGCAATATAAAAAATCAGGACTATTTGGTGTTGCGAGGGCTTTTATTATTGGTGCTATTTCTAACTTAATTGCACTGAAAGATTATAAACGTGCAAGTTCGGTTATTTATGAAATCAAGAAATTAGATTAGCATTAATTAGCTAATTCAATTATTTATTTAAACTTTATTTCAATCATTACTGGCCAATCCTTTCCAGTAATATAAAAGGTTCCTTTCCCTTTGTGGTAAGCAATACCATTTAAAACATTACCTGCATCCTTGTTTCTAGGATCATTTTTTATTCCAGCCATGGCTAGAATATTTGATAAATCAGCGGTTGCAAGGACTCTACCCGAAACTGGGTCAATTTGGATAATATTATCCGTCAAATATATATTGGCATACAATTTACCATTAACATATTCTAGCTCATTGACGTTAGCTACATATCCAAAGTTATTATAAACACCTACCGTTTTTTGAACTGTAAATGTATTTGGATCTACATAATATAAATTACTTCCACCTGTGTTAACAATGATTGCAGTATCATTATGAGTCATTCCCCAACCTTCATATGGCCAGTATAGTTCGTTTATTTTGTTCAAGGTTTTAGCATCATAAACAAATACCTTATGTTCTTTCCAAGTAAGCTGGTAAATTTTCCCATTAAAAAGGGTAGTGCCTTCACCAAAGTATTCAGGAGCTAATTTAACAGGTGATATCTTATCCTTCATATTACTATCTAAAACACGTAACCTACTTTGTTTGTAATTACCAGTACTTTCTATTAAGGTATTATTACTCCATTCTAATCCTTCTGTATAAGATGTCGTATCATGTGGATGTATAGCGATTATTTCATAATGCAAAGTCAAAGGTGCTTCTATTACATTTGTATTCGAATCATCAGAAGTAGTTGAGCTTGTGCTTTTACATGCTGCCAAACTTAAACTACATAACATCAAAAGGGTATAAGACCTTATATTCATTAGAATGAATTTATACGTTAAATCTAAAATGCATTACATCACCATCCTTTACAATATATTCTTTACCTTCTATTCTTAACTTTCCATTTTCTCTACAAGCGGCTTCACTCTTGTATTTAATAAAATCATCAAAAGCGATCACCTCTGCCTTAATAAATCCTTTTTCAAAATCGGTATGAATTACACTAGCGGCCTGCGGGGCTTTCCAACCATTCCCAATTGTCCAAGCTCTTACTTCCTGAACACCTGCTGTAAAGTAAGTTTCAAGACTTAATAATTTATATGCTGATTGAATTAATCTATTTAAAGCAGGTTCTTTCATTTGGTATTCATCCATAAACAAAGCCTTATCATCAGGGTCTTCTAATTCAGTTATTTGTGCTTCGATATTATTACACATTACTATTACCTGTGCACCTTCTTCCTTTGCCATGGCTACTAATTTTTCAGAGTATTGGTTACCAGTATGCATCGATTTTTCATCGACATTAGCAACATACATTACTGGTTTCTCTGTTAATAAAAAGATATCACCAATAGCAGCACTTTCTTCCTTAGATAATCCTAAAGAACGTATACTTTTCCCTTGCTCCAAGTGTGCTTTACATTTTATAAGTACTTCTAATTCTACTTTAGCCTTAGGGTCGGTCTTAGCCATTTTTTCTGAACGCTGCATTTTCTTTTCTACACTATCCAAATCCTTTAACTGTAATTCAGTTTCAATAATTTCTTTATCTGCAATAGGATTAATGGCACCTTCTTCTCTTAATACATTCTCGTCCTCGAAACATCTTATTACATGAATAATTGCACTTACTTCACGAATATTTGCAAGGAATTTGTTTCCTAAGCCTTCGCCTTTACTTGCTCCCTTAACCAAGCCTGCAATATCTACAATTTCTAACTGTGTAGGAACTATGCGTTGTGGAATAATCAAGTCAGCTAATTGTTGCATTCTATGATCTGGTACGTCTACCAAGCCCACATTTGGTTCAATGGTACAAAAACGATAGTTGCTTGCTTGTGCCTTTGCACTATTACTTACTGCGTTAAATAAGGTTGATTTTCCAACATTTGGTAATCCCACGATGCCTGCTTGTAATGCCATGTCTGTTTCTTTTTAAGTGCCGCAAAAATACAATTCTAATCGCAAAATGGGCTATATTAGTACCATAAACAATTGGAACTATGGCAATGAATATTATCTGGATGGCCTTTTTTGTGATTGCATTTATCATAGCACTTGTTAAATTGGTCTTTTTTGGCGATACCGAGATATTTAAACTATTGGCAGATGGAATCTTTGATTCTGCTAAATCATCGGTTATGGACGTTGCTCTACCTTTGGCTGGTACCATGGTATTCTTTTTAGGTTTAATGAATATTGCAGAAAAAGCTGGTGCGATCCAAAAATTAGCTAAATGGATGAATCCGTTCCTAAGTCGGCTGTTTCCTGAAGTACCAGCTAATCATCCAGCCATGGGTCATATGGTGATGAATTTTAGTGCTAATATGTTGGGATTAGATAATGCAGCTACCCCATTTGGATTAAAAGCCATGGAAAGTTTACAAGGCTTAAATCCGGATAAAGAAAAAGCAACCAATGCACAAATCATGTTTTTGGTTTTACATACGAGCGGTTTAACAATCATCCCATTAACAATTATATCTTATAGGCTTGCAGCTGGCTCACACGATGCGGCTAGTATATTTATTCCTTGCGTACTTGCTACAATTGGGACCACTTTGTCTAGTATCATTATGGTAGGCTTATATCAAAAATTAAAATGGGATAGGGTATTAATCAGCTGGCTAGTAGGGTTGGTTTTATTTATGTGTATCGTATTATTAGGCGTAAACAGTTTAAGCCCTACAAACAAAGAGTTGTTTTCTAAAATTGCTGGCTCTAGTATTCTATTAGCCATTGTGGTTACTATTATTGTTGGAGGTGCCTATAAAAAAGTATCTGTGTTTGACGCATTTATCGAAGGGGCTAAAAATGGATTTGATGTAATTATCAAAATCATTCCATATTTAGTAGCCATGCTTGTTGCAATCCGTGTGTTTAGAGATAGTGGAGCAATGGTGTATGTATTAAACGGCCTAACTTATCTAATTCAATTAACTGGAGTGAATACCGAATTTGTGGATGCTTTACCTGTAGCGATTATGAAACCTTTAAGTGGGAGTGGAGCGAGAGGAATGATGTTGGATGTATTCCAAACACATGGGCCAGATTCCTTTGTTGGTAAATTAGCTTCCATTTTTCAAGGTTCAGCCGATACCACTTTTTATATTATTGCACTTTACTTTGGAAGTGTTGGTATTAAAAAAGTAAGATATGCATTATGGGCAGGAATATTTGCCGACTTGATAGGTGTGGTGATTGCTATTTTGATAGGGTATACCTTTTTTAAATAAAGATTATAAACCTTGGCTCATTTTCATTATTTCTTCAAACTCAGCGTCGGTAACAGGTTGTACTGACAAGCGACCTAATCTAACTAAAGCCATATTAGCTAAGTTTGTATTGGCTTTTACATCCGCTAATTTAACAGGATTTTTTAATTTTTTATGTGGCGCAAAGTCCACTGCCAACCATGCAGTTTCTTCGGTGGTAGGATCTTGATATGATTCTTTAACTACCTTGGCAATTCCAACAATTTCCATACCCTCATTACTATGGTACCAAAAAGCTAAATCTCCTTTTTTCATAGAACGTAAATTATTACGTGCGCCATAATTTCTTACCCCATCCCAAAATGTTTTTTTATCCTTAACAAATTGATCCCAAGAATATTTAAACGGTTCAGATTTGATTAACCAATATGCCATAAAAAAGTTTTTAAAATTGAATTTGACCCTGATCCTAAAATGAGATTACATTTAACCTAGTAACCACTAGACAATATATCTGCTAAGTGAATTACTTTAACAGCCTGACCATTATAATTAATTCTTCCATCCAAATGCATTAAACAACTCATGTCGGTACTTACAATGTATTCTGCATCAGTTGCTATTGCATTTTCTATTTTTTGATCAGCCATGGCAACACTAATAGTATCATACTTTACAGCAAAGCTTCCTCCAAAACCACAACAGGTTTCTGTGTCTTTCATTTCGACCAACTCGATTCCTTTTACTGCTGTTAATAATGTTCGAGGTTCTGCTTTAATTTTACATTCTCTCAATCCAGCACAACTATCATGATAAGTAACCTTAGCATCAAACGCTGCACCCAAATCTGTAACTTTTAAAATTTTGACTAAAAATTCAGATAATTCAAATATTTGATTAGCTACTTTCTTTGCGGGACTTTGAAAAGCATTGTTTTCAAAAATTTTGCCATAGTTATTTCTAACGAATCCAGCACAACTTGCACTTGGGCTAACTATATAATCTGCACCATCAAAATCTTGCACAAATTTCGTACAAACATCCTTTGACTCACCCCAAAATCCAGCATTGAATGCAGGCTGTCCACAGCAGGTTTGTTGTTCATTGTATTTAACAGTACATCCTGCTTTTTCTAACACTTTAATAGTATTGAAAGCAACTTGTGGATACAGCTGATCAATAAAGCAAGGGACAAATAGTTGAACGGTCATAACCAAAAATACGAATTGTATATAAATAACAAGCAGAAACAAAAAAGCATTCTCAACAATATGTGGAGAATGCTTTTAAATAGGGTTGAGCAAGCAATTAAGGCTGTACTTTCAATCTATAGATGTATTTATCTGCTGTAAATCCTTTTTCAGATTTAGGGTATTTAGCTTTGATATCTTTATAAATTGCAATAGCATCATCTGCTTTGCCATTTAACTCTAATAAAGATGCAGCACGGAATAAATATTCAGAAGATATTCCTTCGTCTTCTGGGAAATAAGTACCTGCTTTTTTATATGATTCAATTGCTTCTTCATTCTTTTTTAATTCAGAATAAGCATCACCAATGGTACCATAAGCAATGGCTTGAACCTGCTTTGCACTAGTTGAAAAATCTTTCAAAAACTCGATAGACTTGTTAAAATCTCCTGTTCTAAAATAACTTACACCTGCATAATACTTTGCAAGATTAGCAGCATTCGTTCCGCTAAATTCCTTTATTACATATAATGCACCTTTGCTAGTTCCGTCTCCGTTTAAAACTAAATTAGAAGAGTCTTGTGCGAAGTATTTTTCTGCAGTAAATAAAGCATCTGCTGCTTTTGCTTCACGTGGCTTTTGGTATAATTCTGTATAGCCAAAAAATCCAGCTAACCCAATTACTACAACTACTAATAAAGTAGTTAACGCTTTTTGATTATTTTTTACGAAATCTAAGAAGGGGTGTTTTTCTTGTTGGTGTAAATCACTCATGTTATTATGTTATAAGTTCTGTGTTAATTTATTTTTTTAATCTACGATAAACGGATAAGCTTGATCCATGTAAACATCTTTTAATACTTCGCTATCATCTGGCCATGGGCTTTCTTCAGCAAATTTAACCGATCCTTCCACAATAGCTTCAATCTTAGCGTCAATCGCTTTTAATTCCGCTTCAGTAGCATATTTATTAGCTAAAATAGTGTTGGCTACTTTAGTAATCGGATCTTGGTTTTTATATTCTTCTACCTCGTCTTTGGTTCTATATTTTTGAGGATCTGAAACAGAGTGACCTTTGTAACGATATGTTTTCATTTCTAAAAGGGTAGGACCATCTCCTTCACGTGCACGCTTTACAGCTCTTGCTACCGCTTCGTGCACTAATTCAGAAGTCATACCATCCACTTTGTCTGCTGGCATTTCGTATGCATCCGCTAATTTATAAATATCAATTACGTTACTTGTTCTTTCAATTGAAGTACCCATTGCGTAATTATTGTTTTCACAAATAAATACTACAGGTAATTTCCATAACATAGCAAGGTTAAATACTTCATGTAACATACCCTGACGAGCTGCACCATCCCCAAAAAAGCATAAAACAACATTCTTAGAGTCTCTGTATTTTTCAGCAAATGCTAAACCAGCACCTGTACCAATTTGAGCACCTACAATACCATGTCCTCCAAAAAAGTAGTTTGCTTTATCAAACAAGTGCATACTACCTCCTTTACCTTTTGAACATCCCGTTGCTTTACCATATAGTTCAGCCATTGCAGCATTTGGGCTCATGCCTTTTGCTAAAGCTAAGCCGTGGTCACGGTAACCAGTGATAAATGGATCTTCATGATTTGTAGCAGTCATACAACCCGCGGCAATAGCTTCTTGGCCATTGTACACGTGGAAAAATCCTCTGATTTTACCAGCCATTTTATACATTTCTTCTGACTTGGATTCAAATTGACGTATCAATTGCATCAATTCGTACCAATACAGGTAAGTTTCTTTTGAAAAATTTTGGGCCACAGTCCTTTAATTTTGAGGAGCAAATATACTGTTTTCGTATTAAAACCGAGCAAAAACAGCCTTACGCTTCGTTTAAAAATGGGTATTTATAGTCAGTTGGAGGATTAAAAGTCTCCTTTATGGTTCTAGCACTCAACCAGCGGTATAAATTTAGCATACTTCCGGCCTTGTCATTGGTTCCAGAAGCCCTAGCACCGCCAAAAGGTTGTTGACCTACAACCGCACCAGTAGGTTTATCGTTTATATAAAAATTACCAGCAGCATGACGTAGTTTTTGGGTAGCCAATTCAATGGATGCTCTGTCCTGCGAAATGATTGAACCTGTTAAAGCATATTTAGAAGTTGTATTCAAAATATCCAAGGTTTTCTCAAATTTAGCAGCAGGGTATGTATATATAGTTAACACTGGGCCAAATATTTCCTCACACATTGTAAGGTATTTTGGATCAGATGTTTCAATAACTGTTGGTTCAATAAAGTAACCATTCTTTTTACTGAAATTTCCACCTACTAATATTTTTGCTTTTTTATCTTTCTTTGCTTTGTTAATATACTTTACAATATTATCAAAAGACTTTTCATCAATAACTGCATTCACAAAATTTGAGAAATCTTCTACCGTTCCCATTTTCATACTTTCAACTGCCTTAACCAATTTTACTTTTACAGCTGGGGCAATATTACTTGGCAAATAGGCTCTTGACGCAGCAGAACATTTTTGACCTTGATATTCAAAAGAACCTCTTGCTAATGCTGTTACAACAGTATCCACATCGGCTGTTGGGTGTACCATTACAAAGTCTTTACCACCTGTCTCTCCCACAATTCTTGGATACGATTTATAGCTTGGAATATTTTCACCAATTTGTTTCCACATATGATTAAATACACCGGTTGAACCTGTAAAATGCACACCTGCGAAATCAGGATGTTTAAAACAAGTATCGCCTAAAGTTGGTCCATCAACATAAACAATATTTATAACACCATCTGGCAAACCAGCTTCTTTTAAAATGCGCATAAATAATTGAGCAGAATATATTTGTGTGTTAGCTGGTTTCCAAACTACAACGTTTCCGCACATTGCAGCTGATGCGGGTAAATTTCCGCCAATGGCTGTAAAGTTAAATGGGGTAACTGCTAATACAAATCCTTCCAAACCTCTCCACTCCATGCGGTTATGAATACCTGGACCTGACACTGGTTGTTGCTTGTAAATCTCACTTAAAAAATGGACATTGAATCTTAAGAAATCAATCAATTCACATGCAGCATCAATCTCTGCTTGATATGCATTTTTACTTTGACCCAACATAGTTGAGGCATTCATTTCAAAACGATATTTTGTAGCCAATAAATCGGCCGCTTTTAAAAAGATATGTGCTCTTGCTTCCCAACTCATATTCGACCAACCCTCACGCACTTTTAAAGCTGCATTGATTGCTTGATCCACATGTTGCTTTGAACCCATATGAAAATGACCAAGGGTATGTTTTATTTCATGAGGAGGATGAATTGAAACCTTCTTCCCAGTTCTAACTGCTTTACCATTAATATACATAGGTATATCTAAAGTCTTTTTCTTTAAACTTGCTAAAGCCTGTTTTAAAGCTAATTTTTCGGGAGAACCTGGAGCGTAATTTAAAACTGGTTCATTAGCCGGGCTAGGGTAGTTAAAATATCCAAATTGCATAAAAATGTATTAGACGACAAAAATAAGCAATTAATAAACATCTGTTAGGAATTGAGCAAGTGTAATTGCAGAATGCGTTAAATTTGTTCAATAATATTCTAACATGCAATATATTTTAGTTGACACACCGGATAGAGAACAATTTTATCCATTTACATTAACAAGATCATTAGCAGATTGCAGGGTTGGAATATTTACATTTAAACAAAGATGGGAGCAATATCTAAATGAAGATGCAGGTATTTTAACAGCAAAATATTTACAGGTTTTATATGCAGAGGATAATAGTTTGCAAGCAGAGGAAGCCTTGGTTTTTATAAATGTAACCTGCATTCCTTCAGATGAACTAGTTCGACAAATCAACTTATTAAAAGAAGGGGAGAAATTAGTTAGTGAAAGCGGGAAATGGATAGCCACTTTTACAAAAGAAAGGGCTTTATCCAAAATACTACTCGCCGAATTCCCACCCATTGATTTTCCCAATGTGCAAATTATTAAGGATGCGATTGACTTATTAAGACTACATACTCATTTACTTAAAAGAGATTTTGCTTGGATTCAAGCCAATAGAAAATCCATAGCTATCGACGCCTCAAATAGGGTTATTAATCCAGCACAGGTATTTATCGAAGAAGGGGCTACAGTATTATGTTCAAATTTAAATGCAAGTGAAGGTCCAATATACATTGGTAAAGAAGCAGTTGTGATGGAAGGTGTAAGTATACGTGGCCCATTTGCTTTAGGACAAAAAGGAGTCGTAAAGATGAATGCTAGTATTTATGGAACAACTAGTATTGGTCCAAACTGCTTGGCAGGGGGTGAAATTAAAAACTCCATTATGATGGGCTATTCCAATAAAGGCCATGAGGGGTACATGGGAGATAGTATTGTAGGATATTGGTGCAATTTTGGAGCAGGCACCTGTAATAGTAATATTAAAAACACTGCTGGAATAATACAAATGTGGAATGAGTCCAAACAAATTTGGGACTCAGTGGGTCAAAAAATGGGAATGCTTGTTGGAGATTATAGTAGGTTCGCAATTCATTCGAGCATTAATACAGGATCCTATATTGGGGTAAGTGCTAATATTTTTGGCAATGGTTTATTGCCTAAAAACCTCCCTAATTTTACTTGGGGTGTTTTACCAGGATATCAATACGATAAAGTAATAGAGGACATCAACAATTGGAAAAAATTAAAAGGTTTTAGCATCTCAGAGCCTGAAAAACTAGTCTTAAAGCACCTTCATCATTTAAGTGCTTAACATTCCTATTTATCCTTTCTTTGACCCAATTTTTAATTACCTTCGCACGGCAAATTACACCTACAATTAATATTATAAATAATTAAAATATGAGAAAGCAAATCGCAGCTGCTAACTGGAAAATGAATTTGAGTCAATCAGAGGCTGAAACATTATTAGATCAATTACTAGCTACCGAACATAGCTTGTCAGCTAATCAAGAAGCTATTTTTGCTGTTCCTGCAATTTATATCCCTTTAGCGACTAGTAAATTAGTTGGCAAAAACAATGTATACGTTGCAGCTCAAAACTGTCATCAAAAATCGAATGGCGCTTATACAGGTGAGATTTCTGCACCAATGTTTGCATCAGTTGGCGTTAAACATATCGTACTAGGCCACTCAGAACGTCGTGAATATTTTGCTGAATCAGATGCCTTACTTGCAGAAAAAACAGATGCAGTTTTAGCAATTGGCAGTACGCCTATATTTTGTTGTGGTGAGCCTTTAGAAATTAGAGAAGCCGGAACTCAAAATAGCTTTGTAGAAGCGCAATTAAAAAATTCATTATTTCATTTAAGTGCAGATCAAATTACAAAAGTTGTAATTGCTTACGAACCAATCTGGGCTATAGGTACTGGTAAAACTGCATCAAGTGAACAAGCTCAAGAAATTCATGCCTATATCAGATCGGTATTTGCTGCTAAATATGGTCAATCAATTGCAGATCAAATTTCAATTTTGTATGGTGGCAGCGTAAAAGCAGCTAATGCAAAAGAAATTTTCTCTCAACCAGATGTGGATGGTGGTTTAGTTGGTGGCGCATCCTTAATTGCTACTGAGTTTGCTGCTATTATTAATGCACTTAAATAGATTTTAAAAGACTAGTTTCACTACATGAAGAACATAAGAAATTTTTGTATCATCGCACATATTGATCACGGTAAAAGTACCTTGGCTGACCGTTTATTGGAACACACCAAGACCATAACTGAACGTGAAATGATGAATCAGGTGTTAGATGATATGGATTTGGAAAGAGAAAAGGGTATTACCATTAAGAGTCACGCCATTCAAATTAATTATATTCACAAAGGCGAAACTTATACTTTAAATTTAATTGATACTCCAGGTCACGTTGACTTTAGTTATGAAGTAAGTCGTGCATTAGCAGCATGTGAAGGAGCTCTTTTATTAGTAGATGCTTCTCAGGGTATTCAAGCACAAACTATTTCCAATTTATATTTGGCATTAGATAATAATTTAGAGATCATTCCGGTGATTAATAAAATTGATATGGATGGTGCTAAAATTCCTGAAGTAACCGATCAAATTATTGACTTAATTGGTTGTAAGCAAGAAGATATATTATTAGCAAGTGGTAGATCAGGTATTGGTATTGAAGAAATTTTACAAGCTGTTTGTGAGCGTATTCCTGCTCCAGTAGGAAATCCTGAAGCTCCATTACAAGCATTAATTTTTGATAGTGTCTTTAATAGCTTCAGAGGTATTATTGTATACTACAGAATCATGAATGGTGTATTAAAGAAGAATGATAAAATTCAATTTGTTGCATCGGGCAGAGATTATATTGCGGACGAAGTTGGTGTATTGAAATTAGCAATGACACCTAAAGCAGAAGTGCGTGCGGGTGATGTGGGCTATATTATTACAGGAATAAAAAATGCGAAAGAAGTTAAAGTAGGTGACACCATTACCCTTGCAAACAATCCTGGGGAAATGATTAATGGATTTGAGGAAGTAAAACCAATGGTTTTTGCTGGAATCTATCCTGTTAACACAGACGAATTTGAGGAGCTGAGAGATTGTATGGAAAAGCTTCAATTAAATGATGCTTCTTTAACTTTTGAATTAGAAACCTCACAAGCATTAGGCTTTGGATTCCGTTGTGGATTCCTTGGTCTATTGCATATGGAAATTATCCAAGAACGTTTAGAAAGAGAGTTTAATCAAACAGTAATTACCACTGTACCTAACGTAAGCTTTATTGCCTATACAACAAGGAAAGAAAAGATTATTGTAAACAATCCAGCCGAAATGCCGGATCCAGTTAAGGTGGATTACATTGAAGAGCCTTTTATTAGAGCTCAAATTATTACTACTCCAGATTATATCGGTAATATTATCACCTTATGTTTGGGTAAACGTGGTATGTTAATTAATCAAAGTTATTTAACACCTACACGTGTTGAATTAATTTTTGAAATGCCATTAACCGAAATTGTATTTGACTTCTATGATAAATTAAAGAGTGGTACAAGAGGGTATGCTTCTTTTGATTATACTCAAATCGGATTTAGAGAAGCAGACATTGTTAAAATGGATATCCTATTAAACAATGAAAAAGTAGATGCCTTAAGTGCTTTAATACATAGAGGTAAATCTGCTGAATTTGGACGTAAGCTTTGCGAAAAATTAAAAGAGCTTTTAACAAAACAACAATTTCAAATTGCCATTCAAGCTGCTATAGGTGCTAAGGTTGTTGCGCGTGAAAATATATCTGCAATGCGTAAGGACGTTACTGCAAAGTGTTACGGAGGTGATATTAGTCGTAAACGTAAATTATTAGAAAAGCAAAAAGAGGGTAAAAAGAGAATGCGTCAAATTGGTAACGTAGAAATTCCTCAGGAAGCTTTTTTAGCAGTACTTAAATTAGATTAAGTTATTTTTTATGTGCAAGTTTTGGTGCCATTATCCATTTACCTTGCTTCCATTCAAAAAATAATTCGTTTCCACTAGGCACTAAAGTACTCGCTACTTTCAAATCTTTTTCTGTACTTGTTAATTCAGATAACACAATACGTTTACTTGACGGCTCATACCTTATAAAAGCATTGCTGCCTTTTTTATAGGCATAAATAAACCTATCAATAGGCGCTAAGGGATATGTCTCATCGGGCGGATATCTAAAATAATCTCCTCCTAAAATGGGTTCATTATTTTCAAAATGCATTACTTCGATTATCTTCCTGGAAACGGCCAAATTATATTCATCATAACCAATAAGAGTATAATATTTTTTATTATTAAACTCAGTTAAGACAATCTGATAATAAATAGCCCCAATCCAGTTTTTTCTACTGGTTAATTCCCTTGATGGATTTTCAATAAAATCTGAATTATCAAAAAATGGCAATAATTTTAATGCACCATCTATAGTTGGTAATTGCATTGCAGCTCGTTGTCGGTAAGTGCCGTCTCCTAAATCTAATTGCCAACTAAATATTTTAAATGCATTATCTGGTGCAAACAATATTTTAATGGCAGTTAAAGAATCGTAATGAAAATTATAAGAATAGGGTTGCTTTAAGGTTTGAATCAGCGCTCTTGTAAAAATACTGTCTGATTTAAATCTATTTGCAATGACAGTATCGGTCTGAATAGATAATGCTAATTTTTGTAAAGCGACACCAGCAGTATCTACTTTAGTTTGTGCTTTAGTTGTTGTACTAAACACAAAACAAATAAATAAAACACTTATACATTTATACATAGCTAATTATATTATTGTTCTATTAGAGTGCATTTGCAAAATCTAATAAGTTATCAAAACGAAAATCAATAGTTGTATTAGGAAAGGGTGTTTCTGGATGTGTGGTAGCCAAAAATACAGTATGCAATCCTGCATTTCTTCCAAAATGCATATCACTAGTTCTATTACCCACCATAATAGATTCTGCAAAATTGATAGTTGGGAATAAAGCTTTTGCTTGATAGGCCATGCCAGGCTGTGGCTTTCTATTGATAGCATTATTGTCTAAATCGGCACAGTAAAATATATGGTCAATTCTTCCACCAACTTGATTAATACCTTGTATCATATTGGTATGGATATGTGTAAGGTCGTCATGCGTCATTAAACCCTTGCCAATCCCTTTCTGATTTGTAGTTATCACAATCGTCTTAAACTTATGAGCTAGAATAGGGAAGGCTTCCAAACTTTCTTTATAAAATGTAAACTCATCCCAGTTTTTAACGTAATCTTCGTTCTTCTCAACATTAATTACACCATCCCTGTCTAAAAACAGTGTCCAATTGTTATTAATAGCTGAGAATTGAAAAGACATTTGTGGTTTTTTGATTATTTACCGAAGATATTAATCTCTACTAATTCGCAAATTATATGGCCCACTAAAATATGAGATTCTTGAATACGTGGGGTAGTGTTAGAAGGTACATTAATTAAATAATCACCTAAGTCTTTCATCTGGCCCCCTTTTTGTCCTGTAAACCCAATTGTAGTTACCCCAATTGTTTTAGCCATTTCAAATGCCTTTACAATATTCCCGGAATTTCCTGAAGTACTTATACCAACCAATACATCGCCTGGTTTTGCCAATCCTTCTAATAAACGTGCATAAATAACATCATAACTATAATCATTTGCAACTGCAGTTAAATAGGATGTATTACAATGTAAAGCATCTGAAGGCAAAGCTTTGCGATCCTTATAAAAACGTCCCGAAAATTCAGCCGCTAAATGTTGTGCATCAGCTGCACTACCACCATTTCCAGCAAAATAAACTGCATTGCCTTTTTGAAATGCTTTAGTTATAACTTCCGTTACTGTTTGTATTTGTTGTACCAACGCTTCGTCGTTTAGCAATTGTTGCTTAACATCTATAGACGCTTTAATTATATCGGTTATTGCTTGTATTGACATGGTAATAAATTTATAGAAGTAATATTATAACTTTTGGTGTAATTGTATAAAATTGTCGGCCATTTGTTCCCAGCTATATTTCTTTTTTTCTTCTTTTATATGGGTACTATAACTTGAGACCCCATTTTCAAAAAGTGTTTGAATACCTTCAGCAATTGCTTTTGCATTAGGTTCTACAACTACACCCACTTTACCATTGGGGACAGTGTCCGCTAATGCACCTACATTGGTAACCAACATAGGAATTTCAAAATGATAGGCAAGGGGCGTTACACCACTTTGTGTTGCATTACGATAGGGTTGTATTATAAAATCGGCACTACACACATATTGTTTCACTTCATTGTCAGGAATAAACTGTGTATGTAAAATTACCTTATCCGAAATGCCGAGATTATTTATTAAATCATAATACGGTTGAGCGTCTTCATAAAACTCGCCAACAATCATCAATTTGATATTGGATGCTTTCATCGCACTAGTGGCCATCGCATTTAATAAAATATCCAACCCTTTATAATTTCGTATAAAACCAAAGAACAATATTATTTTATCATCTGTATTCAATCCCAATTGCTGCCTAGCTTCTATTTTAGGAATAGGATTCCCGAAATGTGCAAATATGGGATGAGGGGAAAGTGTAATTGGCTTTTGTGAAAAAGTTTTAACGTCATTAGTTACTTTATCACTCATGGTTAGGAATCCGTCTACCGAATTGGCAAAATAATTACTAAGTTGTTTATCACCGATTCTCTTTTCATGAGGAATCATATTGTCAACTATCGCAATAATTTTAGTATGCTTATTGGAACGGGCAATTCTACAAATAGTTCCTAAACAGGGTGCTAAAAATGGAATCCAATACCTAACTATAATTAAATCGGGACGTTCCTCTTTAATTTTCAAACCTACTTTGATCCAGTTCAATGGATTAATGGAATTAATTCCTGCATGAATTTTTACATCGGTCGGAGAAGGTTCGGTAGTATATTGTGATGTGCCGGGAAATAGTATCGAAGGATATTGTAATGAAAAAGTCTCTATTCGAGAGGTTATCTCTTTTGCAGTAAATGTCCTAGCTAGTTGTTCATCAAAAGCTGAAAGGCCACCTCTTAAAGGCCAGCCCGGGCCTATTATAACCAGTGAACTTACCATCCTAGTTTTTCAGATATTAAATAGCTGTTTCGATCGGCTGCATTTCGGTTAATTAATTCAGCTATAAATCCTGCTAAAAATAATTGAACCCCCAATAACATTGATGTTAATGCAATATAAAATGCAGGTTTGTTAGTGATGCTCGTTTCTGGTTGTAAAAATTTAGAAATAGTTATATACCCAACCGATCCAAATCCAATTAGGAAAAAGAGCGTACCAAGTAATCCGAAAAATTGCATTGGCTTCTTCCCAAATTTTGATAAGAATTGAATAGTCATTAGGTCTAAGAATCCATTTACAAATCTTTCCCATCCAAATTTAGTAGTGCCATATTTTCTTGCTTGGTGTACAACTACTTTCTCTCCAATTTTTTTAAACCCTGCCCATTTGGCCAGGATAGGAATATAACGATGCATCTCACCAAATACCTCAATGCTTTTTACCACTTTTAATTGATAAGCTTTAATTCCACAATTAAAATCATGTAAAACAATACCTGAACTTTTACGCGCAACTGCGTTATATATTTTAGAAGGAATATTTTTTGTAAATGTATTATCGTAACGTTTCTTTTTCCAACCACTTACTAAATGATACCCTTGATTCATGATCATATCGTAAAACTCTGGTATCTCATCTGGTGAATCTTGTAAGTCGGCATCCATTGTCACAACAATATCTCCCTGTGCTGCTTTAAATCCTTCATTCAATGCTGCAGATTTGCCATAATTACGCTGAAAGCGGATTCCCTTTAATCCTGCGTATTGGGCGCTTAAAGTTTCAATTACAGACCAGCTTTCATCGTCACTTCCATCATCCACCATGATTACCTCATAGCTGAATTTATTTTCTTGCATTACACGATCAATCCATTGCATCAATTCAGGTAAAGAATCTGCTTCATTAAACAAAGGAATGACTACGGAAATTTGCATAATTATTATTTATCTATCAAGGATTAAGCTACGTTATCTGAAAATGGATTAGGGTTCTTTTTAGCAACTCCTGCACCAATAGCAGATCCTATTGCACCTAAAATACCAGTTCCGATGATAGTTCCACCTAAAGCAAATGGAATGAAAAATTTCCTAGTCATTGAAATGGCTTGTTCAATAATCTCATCTGTCATTTTAGGATTTTCCATCATTTTCTTTCTAGCAATCTCTAAAGCCTTATCCACCATATCAGGAAATAAAAACTTAATAGAAATGATTGTATAAACCGAAGTAATCACAATTACCACTGCTGTGGTTTTAAAACCATGTGCAAATAAATTACCGAAAGTAACGTTATTGTTATTTTGATTTGAATACAACACTGCTCCGTAAATTAACCCACCTAAGAATATAGCATAGTTGATATAACTTAATGCACTCATTTCGTATAAATTAAATACGTAAACAATAACTGCAAAAACGATTGAAACAGCGCTAAGTATTACGCCTTTTATGATATGTGATGTAACTTGATTTTCCATTTTATTATTTGTGTGTTTATAAGATATTTTGTATTGGATAATTAATTGTTGATACTAGCTTTTCCTTTAACATAAGTACCTATAATTTTACCATTTAATTTTTTATCCCAAAATGGCGAATTAGCCGACTTGCTTTTTGAATCTTTCAAAGACAAACAAGTAGTTTGCTTATTTGAAAAAATTGTCAATTCTGCATCAGCGCCTTCTTGTATAGATGCATCTGGGAGGTTAAATATTTTTCTTGCATTTGCTCCAAATAAAGCTGCAACAGATTGCTCAGATAAACTTGGCAACAAATGGGATACAGCAGCATAACTTGTTTCAATACTTGCAATACCTGCTTTTGCATTTTCAAATTCAATTGTTTTGCCATCCCAATCCTGTGGCATATGATGTGAACTTATACAATCAACTGTTCCATCTTGAACTGCCGTAAGCAAAGCTGCTTGATCAAGCTTGGTTCTTAAAGGAGGGAATACTTTTAACAGGGTATCATAGTTGCCCAAATCTTCCTCATTATAAAATAAATGATAAGGTGTAACACTGCATGTAATATGTAAACCTTCTTTTTTTGCAGCAGCAATCATTGCAATTCCTTTTGCCGTACTTACACTTGTGATATGTAATTTAGATTGTGTGTATCTTAAAAGTTCTATATCTCTTGAAATAATTAACTCTTCGGCAATGGCAGGAATACCAGGCAAACCTAATTTTGTTGATAATATGCCTTCATTCATTAATCCTAAACTACCTAAACTTTTATCAATGGGCATTTGTATTGCAACACCATCAAATGCTTTTACATATTGTAGCGCTTTTAGAAATAACAAAGTAGATTGAACAGGGTAGAGGCCATCACTAAAAGCAACCGCTCCATTATTAAACATATCAATCATCTCAGCTAAATCCTTGCCTTCAGTCTTTTTTGAAATCGCCCCGATTGGTAAAACATTAATTGGAAGTGATTGGCTGTTTTGTTTAATATAAGTTACCTGAGATTTTGTATCTACTACTGGTAGTGTATTGGGAACAGTGAATACGGTTGTGTAGCCACCTTGTTGTGCAGCTTCTGCTCCAGAATGTAAATTTTCCCTATGTTCTAATCCTGGATCACAAAAATGTACAAATGGATCCACGAAACCTGGACTTACAATTAACTCTTCACTTTGAATGATAGCATCTGCTTTTCCTGAAAAATGATCGGTAATGGAAACAATTTTGTGGTCTTCGATAAGAATATCCTTGATTAGTCCGTTAAACGGAGACAGTTTATCTGCAATTTTGACCTGCTTGATTAGCGTTGTCATTGAGTCAATAATATTTGATGCAATATACCTTGTTTTTTGGATTTGACCCTATATTTAACCCCCAAAAACCTACATTTTAGGTCTGCGATTGATATTTTAGGGCAATTATACGAATCGTTAGCGGCAAGGCAGGGTGCCAAAATTACGATCTTATTATTTTTCCACTTTCACAACTAAACTGCTAAATATTTGTTTAGTATTGCGGTCGATTAACACAAAAATTTTAAAATGGAAAACAATACTTCAGAGGGCAAATGCCCATTTACAGGTGCAACAGCTGCATCAATGCAACCAAGTGCTGGACGTGGTACAAGAAATACAGATTGGTGGCCTAATCAATTACCATTAAATATTCTACGTCAACATTCTTTATTATCAAACCCAATGGAAGCTTCTTTTAATTATAAAAAGGAGTTTGCATCACTTGATTTAAAAGCAGTGAAAAATGATATCTATGCTTTAATGACTAATTCACAAGAATGGTGGCCAGCGGATTATGGACATTATGGCCCTTTCTTTATTCGTATGGCATGGCATAGTGCAGGTACTTATCGTACAACAGATGGTCGTGGTGGTGCAGGTGCAGGTATGCAACGTTTTGCTCCATTAAATAGCTG